>JBBRBE010000075.1:0-28269 GCA_038206175.1 Chloroflexia bacterium | reverse complement strand
GTGATCTGGCTCAGGTCCGCCGGGAGATGGAGTATGACCCTAATCTCGC
This sequence comes from Chloroflexia bacterium, assembly GCA_038206175.1. Taxonomy (GTDB): domain Bacteria; phylum Chloroflexota; class Chloroflexia; order Chloroheliales; family Chloroheliaceae; genus 54-19. Next base: position 28,220 of record JBBRBE010000075.1, on the reverse strand, counting down.
CCTCGAATTATTGCTTACCAACCTTTTGTCAAGCAAATGACTATGCAACCGCCCTGAAAGGCTAAAAATCGAGCTTGATTTTAGGCTCTCATTAAGCTATAATTAGCACGGTTTATTCGGGTGTCGTCTAATGGTAGGACAGCAGACTTTGAATCTGTCAGTTGGGGTTCGAATCCCTGCACCCGAGTTAGATTTAAGTTGGCCGGGCTTGCCGCGAGGCTCTCGAAAGGGTATAATAGCCGGGCCAGGGTAGAGAGAAGGATGGTCGCTGGCGGTTTTGCCGCTAGAGGAAAGTCCGAGCAGCATAGAGCGGGGTGCCAGGTGGAGACTTCGGTTTAAGCCTGGGAGGTAGTTTCTTCGGAAGCTGCCGACAGTCCAGATTGGGTCGGTCGTTAAGACTTGCTGTATACAGGAAGAATCAACGGCGGACAGAGCAACAGAGACCAAACCCGGCTCCTTTGGGAGCAACGGGGGTGAAAAGGGTAATCCTCCCTGCTGCAATCTCCGAATTGGCCGATAAAGACGGTGGCTCGCCGAGGTCAGAAGTCGAGAGCAGTCACAGAGGCGACGATGTGGCCGGTACACGCGCGGTACCGAGATAGATGACCATCACGAACAGAACTCGGCTTACTCTCTTTCTATCCTGTCTTTTCCGCCTAATCCAGCCGGGGCGGTCGAAGCAAACTCAAGGTGGTGCCCATAGCTCAATTGGTTAGAGCACCGGTCTGTGGAACCGGGGGTTGTGGGTTCAATTCCCATTGGGCACCCTCACGTAAAACTTCACATTCAAGGCCGTTTTCTTACCTCCCAGGTAGGAAAACGGCCTTTTTGTCTGGCAAAAACAGCCTTCTCCTGTAGTTTTAATCTAAAATTCGCTATGCGTGTCTCATACTTCGTGCAGGTTTGTTATAATGCTCTTAGAAAATTAGCTTTGGAAACAGGAGAACCGATCTTGTCTATATCAGGCAGTTACAAAACAGGCAAATTCAAAAGTAATGGTAGAAGTTTAATCGCCTGGCGCATCTGGTTGAGCGGACTGATAGCGACGGCTCTGGTAAGCCTGGTGCTGGCGGCTCCCGCCATCGGGCAGGCCAACGGCGGCACACCCGTCTTTAACGGCGATAGCGGCAATTTTAACGTCTACCTGACTATTTCGCCCAGTCCTCCCACCCCGAACGTCCCGGCTCACTTTACAATGATCCTCACCAAAAAGGCCAGCGACCAACCTGTTACAGGCGCGACGGTTTTTGTCGAACCCACCATGACCGGTATGGCAATGCCCGGACTAGCCAAACAACGCTTCGTTCAGACACAGGGCCGCCCCAACCAGTACGATATAGATGTGCCGGTGACGATGGAGGGAACCTGGCTTTTTGCCGTGACTATCGTTGACCCCGGTCTGGGCGATACTACCTTTACGGTCAATACGAAGGTCGAGAAGCCCGACGCTCCCTGGCCGATTATCATCGCCATCCTGGTAGCCCTACCGCTACTGGTCGGCCTGACCTGGTTTTTCCTCTTTCGCAAAACCGGCGATGACGATGACGATGACGAAACAGACGACGAGCCGCAAGAGTCACAAAAGATTGCCCCTAAACGGACGGTTCGGCCCGAACGAACATCATAACCAAGAAAGAAAAACCAAAAGAAGGGCGAAAAGAGAAATTTTGGCACATAGAGTAATCGAGCTACAACCTGTTTACGACCCGGTAAACCCCCGCCGAGGCGAAGACAAAGAGCGGCACGGCTTTGATTTCTACAGTCTGCCCTTCTTGCGGCGGGTGTTGCTGTGGAAGTATAGCCGGACGGTTTTTCAGAGTATTTTGCTTATTTTCGCGCTGGCCTTGATCTACGACGGCTTCTTTGGCAGCTCGCAAGCTCCGCGCAACTTCGCGACGGTCGGAGCCTGGGTAGATTACCGCTTCCTGCTGGTGCTGGTCATTTTGCTGGTAGGAAATCTTTTTTGCATGTCCTGTCCCTTTGTGCTGGTCAGCCACAATCTGCAAAAGCGGTTCGGCCTCGGTCGGGCCTGGCCGCGCTGGTTGAAAGGGAAGTGGCTCTCGCTGGGCCTTTTGCTGCTGCTGCTGTATGGCTACGAGCAGTGGAGTTTGTGGGACAATCCCGCCCTGACTGCCACTGTCACCCTGCTGTACTTTGGCGGGGCCGCCCTGACCGACCTGATTTTCAAGGGCAATTCTTTTTGCCGCTACGTTTGCCCGCTTGGTCTGTTTAACCAGACTTACTCGATGGTCTCGCCCACCCACGTTACCTCTAAATCTCTCTCTTTTTGCAAAAGCTGCACGACCAAAGAATGCATCAAAGGCGAACCGGAGCATCAGCAAGAAGGCTGCCAGATGTCCCTCTATATGGGTACGAAAAAGAGCAATATCAACTGCACCTACCAGATGAATTGCGCCCGCGCTTGCCCGTACCACAACGTCGGTTTTGAAACACGCAACCCGATCCGTGAATTGTGGACTGACCTCAAAAAAAGGGATTTCTCACAGGGTGTGGTTGTCCTGGTGCTGACCTTCGCCGCCCTGACGAACGCGGTAGCGATGATCGGGCCGTTCCTGGATATTCAACGCTTTGTCGGTAATCTGACCGGGATAAAGGATAATTTTTGGAACCTGACGCTGGTCTTTGCCCTCTTCATGACTGTGCTTCCGGCTTTGTGCGGCTGGCTGGCAACCTGGCTGACCCGGAAGTTAGCCCGGAGCCAGGAACCCCTCAGCGTTATTTTCAAACGCTATGCGCTGGGCCTCCTGCCCCTGAGCTTTGGTATCTGGATCGCTCACTACGCTTTCCATTTCAACGTGGGCGGTTTAGGACTGTGGCCGACTTTTCAAAATTTGTTCGTGCGGTTGGGTATTCCTATTCTGGGGCAACCGCAATGGCAGAGTGGGACACTCTTGCCTTACGAGTTTATCGAGCCGTTTCAACTTTTAATGATTTACGGCGGACTGATGCTAAGTGGAATTAGCCTTTATCAAATCAGCCGTAAAATGTATAAGAAAAAAGTAGCGGGGCGGGCCATGCTTCCTTTCCTGGGTCTGGCAGTTCTACTGGCAATTGCGGCTTTCCTGATAACCACCCAACCGATGCAACCGCGTGGGTCGCTCAACTTCTATTAATCTGGGTCTAAGCTTTGCTTCATTAAGGATTAACCGGGTAGGCGTATCATAAATTCACTGAGTGCAAAAATCGGGTGGTGGGAGCGGCTGATTTTTGTTACAATAAGGTCAATCGGTGCTACCAGGCCTGGAAAGAACCCCTATAACGGTTGGTAGCTTGAAGGAGTAAGAAAAATCAGGAGATTAGGCGAGTGAGAAGGTGGCTTTACATTATTCTGGCGTTGGCAGTGACTTTGCCTGCCCTTTATTCGGCGTTTGCGTTCCCCAAACTTTATAAGGACATTCCGCTCCTGGCTGCTTTTGTTTTCGGGCTGGGCGTAGTGGGAGCCGCCTTTTTACTGGCCTGGGCTTGCGAGGTGGCGCAATTAGATATTCCGGCTTCGTTGGCTCTGTCGGTGCTGGCCCTGATAGCGGTGCTACCGGAATACGCCGTAGATTTTTCGCTGACTTACCAGGCCGCGACGGATAAACAGTACGAAGCCCTGGCGGTCGCTAACATGATCGGGGCCAACCGAATGATTGTCGGGTTTGCCTGGCCTTTGATAATTCTTATCTTCTGGTTACGCTTTCGCAAGCGCGAAGTCACGCTGGAGAAATCTCAGCGCGTCGAAGTCGGTTTTCTAGGTATCGCGGGCCTGTACTCGCTGACGATCCCGCTCAAGGGTCACATTGACTTTATAGATGTGGGCGTCCTCGTTCTGCTGTTTATAGTGTATACAGTGCGAATTTCGCGGGCCGAAGTATCCGAGCCGGAACTGATCGGCCCTGCCGAAGTGTTAGGCTCGCTACCGCAAACGCAACGCCGCCTGACCGTGCTGGGCTTGATCGTATTCGCGGCTTTCGTGATCTTCGTATCGGCACATCCCTTCGCCGAGTCGCTGGTCTACACCGGCGAAAAGCTGGGTATTGACGAAACTTTTATGGTGCAGTGGTTCGCCCCACTAGCCAGCGAAGCCCCTGAAATCGTAATCTGTGTGCTGTTCACCTTGCGCGGCCTGGCGAGTGCCGGACTGGGTGCGCTGGTTGCCAGTAAAGTCAATCAGTGGACGCTGCTAGTCGGCACGTTGCCGCTTGTATTCGTGCTGGGCAAGCTGAACAACAACCGGCCTTTCTCGGAAGCTTCTAATGGTTTACCGCTTAACTCTGACCAGATCGGCGCAATGTTTGTAACGAGCGGCCAGACGCTGTTAGCGGTGGCAATTATGCTTAACCTCAGTGCGCACCTTTGGGAAGCGGCCATGCTATTCGGCCTCCTGGTCTCGCAATTCTTCTTCCCGGACAATTTCTTGTTCTTTGATATTGATGCACACTACGTTTTTGGCACGATTTACATCGTGGTGGCTCTGGTAATGTTCTTCCGGCTGCGTCACGAAATTCTGCCAACTTTGCACTCGATGTTCGACTTCCGCAAACACCCTACCGAAACGCCAATCCTGGCCGAAGACAAAGTCCGCGCCCACGCTTTGGACAAAGAAACTGCTATTGCTCCGGCTTCCGAGGTTAGCCGTCCCAAAGGGATGACTGCTCCACGCGGCTAGTAAACGACTGGCAACAAAAAACTCCTTCTTCGGGGGAAGAAGGAGTTTTTTGTTGCCAGTTTTGTTGCTATCTCTTCTCAGGGTCAGGAGCGTAGTTCGCGGCCTAGCGTCGCTACGAGCGTAAGGGCTAACCCTACCAGTAGCACCCAACCACTCCACTGCTGTAACTGCCCACTATTTTCTAAGACAGCTACTATCAGAACCGTGAAGATTACGCCGCCCAAGATGATCCAATCTCCCACAAAAAAGTTAAATACACCCTTCAAAACCCCTGTTACTGTTTGCATACCTGGTTTACTCCTCGATTTTGTTAAACAGAATTTACTCGGTAGGTAGGGCGGCGGAACGACCGGTGGTACGGCCTGACGCTTTTAGCCAGGCCACCAACCCTGCACTCAGGGCCAGGTAAATTCCGATCAGCACCAGCAGGAAAAGATCGGCCAACGGCCATTCGATGCCGAGTCCCTCGCCGCCCCAGAAAGTGCCAAAGCTTGTCAGCATAATGCCGACCGAGAATTTCAGGGTATTTTCAGGGATTTTGGTCAGAGGGCCACGAATCAGTAGCCCGGCCACCGCTACCAGCAAGGCCGCCGCGACCGCGCCAATGGCTGCCGAAAGAAGTGTGGTGGTTTGCTGGCTTTGAGTGCGAGCCGCCGAAGTGCCAAACGTAACGACGATAAAAGCTACTTCCAATCCTTCTAACAGGACGCTTTTGAAAGCAGTCGCAAAACCAAAAGGATCGATTCGGTTGGGTAGGCTTTCGCCTCGCGCCCGCATAACTCTTAGCTCTTCTTCGTAGATGGCTTCCTCATCGTGTAGGGCTTTGAGGCCACTATAGCGCATGATTGCTTTCTTGAGCCATTTCAGGCCAAATAGCACCAGGATCACCCCGACTATCAGTCGTAGGGCTTCGATAGGCACGAAAGTCACCAGGGCTGTACCGAAAATTGCCACCAGGCCCACCAGGGTTAGCAGGGCTGCCGCCGTACCGGATAGGGCTGATTTCCAGTTGATCGTAACACCAACCACCAGCACAATCGTCAGAGCTTCTACAAATTCAACCAGCGAAGCCAGAAACGCCGAAACTGCCGAAGACCACTCCATAATTTACGAAACCTTCTATTCTTTCAAGTCGTATAAAGTCAGATTAGAATTCGGTTGCTGAAACTTTGGTTGCTAACATTGAGTCTAATCTAAAAGGGCTAAATTGTTTTATTAGACCGAACCTGATTATAACCGGGCGGGGCAATAAGTTCAAAGCGAAGGCTCGGCCCAATTTCAGGGCCGGGACCTAGAAATTTAAGAAGGGGCTTGTCGTTTGCCAGGATTTAGCTTAAAATAAACCAATAAACACGAGTTTCCTACAGTAGATTGGTTGCACCGCTAAACATTTAGATAATCCGAAACAAATATATTATCACGCCAGATTTACGTCCTACTCTCATATTCAGCTAGACCTGTACAAAGCAAGAAAGTAGCCAGGAAAAGGGAAAGTCTTAGAAGGCCCTGCCGAGCTATTTGCGTCAGATTTTGCCGCATTTCAACTGGTTGGTTTGATAGGTTGGCGTACAAACAGGACTATTTTAACAGACGAAAAGACGCAAAGGGGGTTTTATAAAATGAGTGACACACTTAGCCAAACCGTGCAGCAACCCCGGATAGCGACAACAGGGGTAAGTGAGGCATTGGTACAGGCACATGGACTGATCAAGAAGTATGGATCGAAGATTGTCGTAAACGAAGTAAACCTGGAAGTGCGGGCCGGGGAAATTTTCGGCTTGCTTGGCCCTAACGGAGCCGGAAAATCTACTACTATTGGAATGCTTTCGACCTATTTGCAGCCTACCGGCGGAAAGGTGACAATCAACGGCCTGGATGTCCACAAAGACGCCGCGAAGGTCAAGAAGATCATCGGGGTCGTGCCGCAAGAACTGGCAATTTATGAAGAAAATACCTGCCTGGAAAACATGAACTTCTTCGGAGAGATTTACGGGATGCCTGCCGACCGCCGAAAGGCCCGGATCGAGGAGCTTTTGAAGGCAGTCGGGTTGTGGGATCGCCGCAAAGAACAGGTCAAGAAGTATTCGGGCGGCATGAAGCGTCGCCTCAATGTCGCCGCCGGGCTGATCAACGATCCTCTGTTTATCATGATGGACGAACCGACCGTTGGAATTGATCCGCAGTCGCGCCAGAACATTTTCGATATGATCATGGGCTTGCGGTCGCAGGGTAAGGCTGTTCTCTACACTACTCAGTACATGGAAGAGGCTGAGCAGCTTTGCGACCGCATCGCTATTATGGACAACGGCAAGCTAATTGTCCAGGGTACACTAGAAGAACTGCTGGCGCGGGCCGAGCAGAAAATCGAGGTGGAAAAGCCACGGGGTTTATCTCAATTGTTCTTGCAGCTTACCGGACGCGAGTTCCGCGACTAGACGAGGAGAAACAATACTATGTACAAAGTTTGGGCGGTCGTTAAGCGCGAACTGCTGGAACTCGCCAAAAGACCGATTGCTTTTGCCTGGACGCTGGCCCTGCCCCTGATTATGATTGTCTTTCTGGGCAACATCCTTAATTTTAGCGGGTCTTCGAGCGGCAAACTGGAGATTAAGCTGCCGACCGTCGTACAGGACGATGGCCCCGGCACTCAGCAATTCCTGGCTCAGTTAGAGGGAGTAAACGGCGTCAGCCTGACCATCGAAAAGACCAATCTGGACGACGCTAAAGACCACGTTCAAACGAAGTCGGACCGGGGAGCTTATCTTGTGATTCCGCCCGGTTTCAGCCAGGCTTACCTGAATCATCAGTCAACCACGCTGCAAGTCGTCAGCACCGGCGACAGTTCAAGCGGGCAAGTAGTCCGCCAGATTCTAGAAAGCGTGGCCGACCGCTACAACACGACCGCTATGCTAACGACGGCGGCCCAGCAACAGGCCCAGCAAAGTGGGCAGAGCTTCGACCAGGCTACTGCCGCACAACGCGCCCAGCAGATCATGAATACCGCGCAACCGCTCCTCAAGATTGACGCTCAGAGCGCGACCGGGGCGACCTTTAACCAGTTCGATCAAATCGCTCCGGGCTATGCTACGATGTTTGTAATTTTTGGTTTGCAGACGGTAGTGTTGACGATTATTGCCGACCGCACCAAAGGCACTATGCGCCGCCTGGCGGTGATGCCTCTGCCGCGCTGGGCATATATGACCGGCAAGATGACGGCTCAATTCATAATCAGCTTTTTTCAGGTCAGTATTATGCTGGCGGTTGCCAAATTTTTCTTCAAGGCTAACATCAACGCCGACAATTTCCTGGGTATTTTCTTGATGGTGGTGACACTTAGTTTTGCGGCGACCGCGCTGGGAATGCTGCTGGTTAGCGTCTTTAAGAGTGATAAAGCCGTTCAACCGGCCATCACGCTGGTAGCTCTGATCGGTTCGATGGTCGGCGGAGCGTTTTTCCCACTCTGGCTGATGCCGTCCTGGATTCAAAACGTCAGCAAGGTTTTTATCAATAGTTGGGCGATGAGCGGCTTCAACGACCTGATGATCTTCAAGCAAAGTCTTGCCCACGTCCTGCCAAACATCCTGGCTCTGATGGCCTACGGTCTAATCTGCCTGGCCCTGGCGACCCGCTTCTTTCGCTACAGCGACGCTTAAACTCGCGCAAGGTGTCCTGAATTCCAGGACACCTTGCGGGTTGGACTTTCAAGGCTACTTATTCTAAACCAAAAATTCAGTCCCACTTATCTAATAGTATTCTTGTTCGTTTTGAAATTATCAAAAAGCTGGGACAAAGCAGTGATAAGCTAAAGCGGAAAATAACTAAAAAGGCTGTATCGCAGGTGCGATACAGCCTTTTTAGTTTCGTGATGGGACTAGCCGATAGAGCCTTCCATTTCGAGAGCAACCAGGCGGTTGAGTTCGAGAGCGTACTCCATCGGGAGTTGCTTCGTCACCGGCTCGATGAAGCCGTTAACTACCATCGCCATTGCCTCGGCCTCTGAGAGACCCCGGCTCATCATGTAGAAGATCGTCTCTTCGGATACGCGGCCCACCGTCGCTTCGTGTTCGATTGTCACGTCGTTCTGATGGATTTGCATATTCGGGAAGGTGTCGTTCTTGCTAAACTCGTCCATCAGCAGGCCGTCACAACGCACCTTAACTTTTGCCCCGTGCGCTCCGTGCGCGACCCGGACGAGACCGCGGAACCCGGCGTGACCGCCATCCTTCGCCACCGACTTCGCCAGAATGTTCGAGGTCGTGTAAGGCGCACCGTGGATGACCTTCGCGCCGCCGTCCTTGTGCTGGCCTTTGTTAGCAAAAGCAATGTTCAGGTGATCGGCCTTCGCACCCTTGCCGAGCAAGTACGAACAGGGATAGAGCATCGTGATCTTGCTGCCCATCGAGCCGCCAATCCACTCCATATGCCCTTCCTCTTCGACGAGGGCGCGTTTGGTGTTCAGGTTGTAGACATCGCTTGACCAGTTCTGCACGGTCGTGTAGCGGGCGCGGGCGTTGCGGCGGACGAAGATTTCGACGACTGCGCTATGCAGCGAGTTCGTGCTGTACTGCTGGGCCGTACAACCTTCGATGTACTCGGCGTCCGAACCTTCTTCTACGATCAGCATCGTATGCTCGAAAGTGCCTTCTTCTTTGCCTTCCATACGGAAATAAGCTTGCAGCGGCAAATCGCACTTGGTGTTGGGCGGAATCCACATGAACGAACCGCCACTCCAGACCGCGCCGTGCAAAGCCGCAAACTTGTTGTCGGTCGGTGGCACGCACTTGGTCATGAAGTGCTTCTTCACGATGTCGGGATATTCCTTGACGGCGGTATCCATACTGGAGAACAGAATACCCTGCTTGGTGTATTCTTCCTTCAGACCTTCGTAAACTGTTTCGTTATCGTAGACTGCTACGACTCCGGCCAGGTACTTACGCTCGGCTTCAGGAATACCCAGCTTTTCGTAAGTGTCCTTAATGTCCTGGGGTACGTCATCCCAGCTTCGGTTGCGCTTGGTGCCAGGCGGAGTGTAAAAAGTCAGATTGTCGAAGTTCAAGCCGCTCAAATCCGGCCCCCAGGTCGGCATCGGCTTCGACTCGAAAATATCGTAGCTCTTGAGGCGAAACTGGCGCATCCAATCCGGCTCTTCCTTCTGCCAGCTAATTTCCTCGACTAGCTCCCGGCTCAAACCCTTGCGGGCTTTCATCACCTTAATGAGCGGTGTCCCGAACCCGGTAGCCGGTTTTTCCTTTTCAATGGTCATCTTTTCTATACTCCTCTAGCTTCCAATTTGTTAGGGCCAAGTGCCAGGTATCAGAATTACTTAACGCTAAACTATTCTCTTACTTGTTTTATTCCCGGCACTCAGCACCCTTCAGGCAATGCCTCGCCTAGTGTGCGGCGCGGTCGGTTAGTTGCTTTCGGCCCAATCTTCGTCTTCTTGCGGCGCGGCAATCTCGTAGCCGCCTTTGTGCAAACCGGCTTTGACCGTTCGCAAGGCCAGGGCCGCGCATTTGAGGCGGACGGCACTATTGATCTCGATACCTAGTTCTTCGATCAATTCGTCACGAGTAAGGTTTTCGACTTCCGGCAACTTGCTTCCCTGAATTTTGTCCATCAGAAGCATAGCCGTAGCCCGGCTAATCGCACAACCCCGGCCTGTAAACCCGACATCCTCGATTTCGCCATCTTCGCCCAGCTTTAGCTGCACCTTGAACTTGTCGCCACAGAGCGGGTTCGAGTCCTCGAAAACGATATCCGGCTGGTTAACCACGTGACCACGAGCTTGCTTGTCGAAAGCCGAAGCAAGTTCCAGCACATACTCCATATCCAGATCATCTCGTGCAATTTCAGTTGCCACTTCTCAATTCCCTTCCGAAACCTTTAACCTCTGCCAGTCTTCTAATCCCTACTATTTTACTCGGATTTAACCCGTTTGTCAAAGCTTTTGCGTTACGGTTTGGTTAGTTTTTTCACAACAACCAGGGCTAAATGAGCCGAAAGACCCGCCGCGCTTTGTGCAGAGCTTCCACCAGCCGATCCACTTCGGCGGGTGTATTGTATATGTAAAAACTAGCCCGTGTGGTAGCAGTCTGGCCGAGTAGCTCGGTCAGAGGCTGGCAGCAATGATGCCCGGCCCGAACTGCAATCGCTTCCCGGTCGAGCAGCGTCGCCAGGTCGTGCGGGTGAACCTCGCCCAGATTAAAAGCGATAATTCCACCGCGCTGCTGAGCGTCGAGCGGCCCGTAGATTTCGAGTTCAGGAATGGCCGTCATCTTTTCCAGAGCATAGGCGGTTAGCTCGATTTCGTGCTGCCGTACTTTTTCCATTCCTAAATTTTGGAGATAATCCACTGCCGCGCCCAGGCCAATCCCTTCGGCAATCGAAGGCGTCCCGGCTTCAAACTTCCAGGGCAGGTCGTTCCACGTACTATGCGCCAGCGTAACGTCCCGGATCATATCGCCGCCGGTTAGAAAAGGTGGCATCTCTTCCAGAAGTTCGCGCCGGCCCCATAAGACGCCAATGCCGGTCGGCCCTAGCATCTTGTGGCCGCTAAAAGCGTAAAAATCGCAATCGAGAGCCTGTACATCCACCGGCATATGCGGCACGCTCTGCGCTCCGTCCACTACCGTCACGGCCCCAACTGCTTTTGCCCGCGCTACGATCTCGGCCACCGGGCTGATCGTACCCAGCACGTTCGACATGTGGGTGAAAGCTACCAGCTTTGTTTTCGCGTTAATAAGCTCGTCCAGGTTAGAAAGGTCGAGATGGCCGTCCGAAGTGATCGGAATAAAGCGCAGAGTAGCTTTCTTTTCGGCAGCCAGCACCTGCCAGGGAACCAGGTTCGAGTGATGCTCGGCCACGGTCGTTACGATTTCGTCGCCCTCGTGGACGTTGGCCCGGCCCCAGCTATAAGCGACCAGGTTCAGGCTCTCGCTGGTGTTGCGAGTGAAGATCACCTCACGCGGGCTGACTGCATTGATAAATTGGGCAACCTTGCGGTGAGCCGCTTCGTAACCTCGCGTCGCTTCTTCGCTCCAGCGATAGACGCCCCGGTGGATGTTAGCGTTATATTTATGAAAGTAGCCTAGCATCGCATTGATCATTTGTTCCGGGCGCAAGCTGCTGGCTCCGTTGTCGAGGTAAGCTACCTTCAAGCCATTTTCTTCTTCTTGCAAGATCGGGAAATCCTGCCGAATTGCCCTTACGTCCAGACCGCCCAAATCCTCCGGGGCGATTTCAAGAATTCTATCTCTGGTGTCAATCATCGCTTTGCTTTCTACTTTCTAACTGATCTACCTGACTGATCTACAGCATTTAAGCCAGCTTTATCCCAATCGAATTACGCAGTCGTTCGCGGACGCTTTCGAGCGGGATACGCTCGATGCCTTGCTCGAAGAAACCAGCTACGATCATTTCTTCGGCTTCCTCGTGCGAAAGTCCCCGGCTTTGCAGATAAAAAATCTGCTCGGCGTCAATCATGCCGGTAGTCGCGCCGTGAGCGCAGCGTACATCATTGGCATCCACATCCAGGAACGGCAGCGTATCGGCCTTGCTGTTCTCGTTCAGGTAGAGCGTATTTACCTGCAAGAAACTATCGGTATGTTGAGCGTCCTTGAGAGTACGGATACCGCCGCGGAACCCCAGCAATGAGTAATCGTCCAACGCCTGTTTGAAAACCGAATTAGCGGTGGTGTGCGGCACGGTATGGAGTTGCCGGACCTGGGTATCAAAGTTCTGGTGATGGTTAGGGAAATTCAGGCCGGTAGTATCGGCGTGCGCTCCCTGCCCTTCCAGCACCGATTCAAGGGTTAGCCGGGTAGTTTCGCTACCCAGTTCGGCCACCACCCAGGTCTGTCGGGCATAAGCCCCCACCATCGCCCGTTTGATCGAGAAGTTTATGACGTTCTCGGCGTACTCCTGCGGGTTATAGTATTCGACCGAAGAGTTTTCACCGACAAAGATTTCGGTTATGTTACTATCGAGAACCTGCGGATCACCCTCGGCCCCCGACGAGCGATGCTCTTCGATCAGGCGCACTTTGACGTTAGCCTCGGTGACAAGCAGGGTGTGGGTGAAAAGGGCGGCGCGGTCGCCATCGCCATAAAAGACCACCCGGAAAGGCGTTTCGATCACAGTATTTTTAGGCAGGTAGAGGAATACACCGCCAGACCATAGGGCCGCGTGGACGGCTGAAAAGCGGTTCTCGTCCACCGGCACGCAACGGGTCATAAAATACTTCTGAACAAGCTCAGGGTGGGTCTTAACCGCTTCTTCCAGCGAACAGAAGATCACCCCTGCCGCCCGCGCTTCTTCCGAAAGCTCGACCCGCACGACCTGACTGTTGTGCTGCACCAGAGTTCCGGCAGGCCGGGTTTCCTCCGCTTCGTCCAGGCCCAGGTCGGGCAAGCTCTGGCCTGCCGGAACAAAAGGCCGCAACTCGTCGAAGTTCAAATTTTTAATCGTGCCGTTCCACCAGCCTCGAATCCCCCGCGTCCAGTCGGGCGTCGGCATAGACTCGAACCCGGCCCAACCCGCCCGCCGTTTTTCGAGCAGCCAGGCCGGTTCGCCGCGCTCCTGAGAAAGGCTTTCGGCAGCCTGGAGCGAAAAAGTGTTCAGGTCAGTCAGGCTAGGCATTGGCCCCAACCTCCTCGCGCTCTTCCCCGGTCAATTCCAGGCCAAGCTCTTCGCGAATCCAGCCGTAACCCCGGTCTTCAATTTCTTTTGTAAGCTCCGGGCCGCCTTCTTTGACGATTTTACCCTGCATCATTACATGGACAAAATCCACGTCCATATAGTTCAGAATACGGCGTTGATGGGTGATTACCACAATAGCGGTGTCTTTGCCGCGCAAGGCACTGACGCCTTCGCCCACGATGCGGATCGCGTCAATATCGAGACCGCTATCCGGCTCATCCAGGAAAGCAATCGCCGGGCTTAACACGGCCATTTGTAAAACTTCCAACCGCTTCTTTTCGCCGCCGCTAAAGCCATCGTTGAGGTAACGCTTGGTGAATTTCTCGTCCATTTTCAACAAAGACAGCTTTTCCTTCATGATGGCCCGGAACTCTTTAGGCGAAATCAAGTTATCTTTCTTCTTGCGGTCTACCAACGCACCGTCACCGCCCACGCTGGCCTTTTTGGTCTCGTAAACCGGGCGGTCGCCCACGACTCCTAAATTCTCAGGCCGCACTTCCGGCCTTACATCGCCTTTGCGCCGATTGCTCAGGGCCGTCCGCAGGAAGTTAGTGACCGTTACACCCGGTACGGCCAGAGGGTTCTGGAAAGCTAAAAACAGCCCCCGGCGGGCGCGGCGGTCGGGTGCCAGGCCGACAATGTTCTCGCCCTGAAAAATAATCTCGCCACTTGTGACGGTGTAGCGCGGGTGGCCCATTACGGCGTTGCTCAGGGTAGATTTACCGCTACCGTTTGGTCCCATAATTACGTGAACTTCGCCTGGCTTGATCTGCAAACTGATGCCTTTGATAATCTCTTTATCTTCGACATTGACGTGCAAATCTTTGATAATCAGTTCGTTATCCATTTTAGGGTTTCTTGCTCCTCTAATAACGGGCCGGCAGGTCCGGCCTTTCCGGTCTGCCGTGGCCCCTTCCTCTAAATTATTTTGTATAGCTCCAGGCTAAAACGTACATGAGCTAGCTTATCTTATCTTACCGCCCGCCAGGGCTTGTCAGTGTAGCTACCCCTACGTTAACGGCCTCATTTTCGCTCTGATCTAAGCCAAAACCGGCTAAAGCTTTTCTCAGAAGCGGCAGCCTCTGCCGGGTGTCCGGCATCAGGTCGGCCAGCGTTGTAGCGTCCAGAGCCTGAGTAATGGCATCGCGCACTCTCGTCCATAGCAGCGGGCCGGTACATATATCGGAAAGACCACAAGGATCGGTCGAACCATCCAGGTTAGCGCAGGGCATCACACCAAGTTTGTTTTTGCCATCCTTGCGCTCTTCCAACGCCCTGATAACGGCACCCATCCGCACGTTTTCGGGTGGGGTAGTCAGCACGTAGCCGCCTTTCGCGCCGCGCTGACTTTCGATCAGCCCGTGATGGCGCAAAGCCGGTACAATCTGCTCCAGGTAAGCGACGGTTATCCGGGCCGGTTCTTCCGGGTCGGTAGAGGCGTTTGGATTTAGTTGTACCGCTATTTCCGTAAGCGAAAGAGGTGCCTCGCCGTAATGCCGGGCTAAAACAGTTAGCATCATTACGCCGTATTCCGAGCGAGTTGAGAAAATCATGCCTGCCATCCTTTGTCGTGCAATTCCTACTGTCTTACTCGGATTTTAACCCTTTTCGTCCTTCCTGTCAAGGCATTCCGACCAGTTTAGTCGGAATTATTTTAAATTCACCTCACAAAGAAAAGCTAAAGGATAAAGAAGGGAAAACCCGAAGGTTTCCTTCTTTATCCTTTAGCTTTTACCAGAATCTAAGCTGTAGCTTCGGCAGAATTTAGCGTCGCGGCACGAATGGCGAAATCGGATTTGGGGTCGGACGAACTAACTCGGCGTAATCGGCCAGGAGCGGCACCTGATAATTAGGGCGGGAATTGGTTTCAACCAGGTAGCGCGGCAGGGTTTGCCAATCCGGGCTATTTTTAAGGACGAACCCCGCTTTGCGCCCTTCCGCCAGAGGGCGAGTCAGGGCCGGGTTAGGCGGTTCTTGCACCAGAAAGATGATCTGCGAAGGCGTCTGGGTATCGGCCAGGGCTGCAATAACCTGGGTTAGCCCGGCCTCGCGCTCGTTGCGCCAGCCGAGGTCAATCAAAAGGGTCAGGGCAGGTGGCGGCGTTTCTTCCAGCCAGGTCAGGGCGTGGCGCGGGCTGGGAGCTACAAAGACCGCAAAGTTGAGGGTAAAGGACGGCCCGTTGCGTCGCCGCCCGTTCGGGCTGGCCTCACCCGTTTCATAATAAGTCAGCCGAGGGTGGGCCTGTGGGCCAAGATGATAGAGCGCACACGACCGGCTGTTGTTGGCCGAATGAAACAGGATATAGCGAGCCATTGCCGAACTAAGTTGCACACTACTATCCAGCAGCAGGATCTGGCGGGTATCCCAATCAAGCGGTTTGACCGGCTGCGAAGCTGGATAGTCTTCGTATTCTTCCTGATATGACATTTTTTTCCCCAATTGAGATCAAGTTGTGGTTGTAAAACTGCTTGACCCGTAGCCCCGCTAACTAATAACTCACTAAGTTTATTATAACATCCCTTGCCAGCATAGCAAGCGAAATGCTTTATTTTGCACTTATTCTACTTCGTTAAGCTCTTGCTAAGTTTTTATTCTGGATATATAATATTTTTAACATTCCATTCTCGTTTTACCTCATACACTTCTTTTCTTCTCCCTTCTCATTTCGTTGTAGCTTGCAAGATGAATTACTCAGCCAGACTATCTTAACCTTAACCTTAACCTTAGTCTTAAAGGAAGGATATATTATGATCGAGTTGAATCAGCAAGAGGAACTGGCCCAGATGCGCGAACTACTGGCCCGGCAAGGAGCGCAAATCGAAGCGTTGCAGGGCGAGATTACCCGCATGAAGCAGAGCCAGGCCGCCGGAAATGGTTCCCCGAAGGCAAAGGCCACCGGCCAAAGTAGCCGACGACAGGCTTTGCAAAAAATGGCCGGTCTTGCGGCAGGGGTAGCCCTGGTTGGAACCGCAAGCGGCGCGGCACCTGCGAAAGCTGCGACCGGCCAACCGCTCGTCATCGGCGTGACTAACAAACCGACTTCAAATGCGGATACTACCGTGCTGCAAAGTCCCACGAATTTTATGCCAACCGTCTTCAGGGTGAATAATGTCGGGGCGTCCAGTAGTGGCGGGCCGGGTGTACCTCCCGCACCCTTTCCTTTGCCCGAACGTACTTCTGTCGCGCTGGTCGCTTCTATCGTCGGCACAGACGATTTTGGCCGCCCTACTGCCAAAATCGGTATTCTAGGCGGCACTGATGACGGAACGGCTATCCAGGGAGAAACTAAAGGCCAGGGCGTAGGGGTCAAAGGCTACAGTCCGGGTGGGCCAGGCGTACAGGGTTTGAGCATTAGTGGCGACGGCGTGAATGGAAACGTTAGTAGCGGCTATGGCGTGAACGGTTTTAGCAATAGTGGCACCGGCGTGAACGGCTCTAGCAACACTGGCACGGGCATGCAGGGAGCGAGCAACAAGGGCGTGGGCGTGAGCGGCACCGGCAATATGATGGCCGGGGTGCAGGGTAACAGCACAAGCGGCCCCGGTGTCCTGGGCAACAGTACGAACGGAGTGGGCGGCGTCTTTGGCGGGGCCAGTGCGCAGTTATTCTTGATCCCCGGCCAGGTTTCCGGGCCACCTACTACCGGGCAACACGCCGCCGGTGAATTTTACGTCGATAGCATCGCCCGGCTTTACTTCTGCACTACCTCAGGTACGCCTGGTACCTGGCGGCGAGTTTTGCTGATAAATAGCAGGAGCAAGGGAAACGAAACCGATTAAGCTGTTAGACCAGGCTAATTTAGAAGTTTATTTAGCCGTGAATCCATTATATTAATTAGCAAGGGAGCAAGGGCTGGGTATATCCAGCCCTTGCTTCTTCTGACAAAGGTTCAGGCGAATATTGTGCTATAATAAACAAAGTGAGTTGAGGCCGGAATTTGTAAATTGTAAGTTTGAGCAATGTTGAGGAGTTGCCGCAGATGAGTATGCGTGTGTTGAAAGAGATTGTTTTTGTGGCGATGGGCGACGAAACTTTCCGGCGCAAGCTGGTTTTCGAGCCGGATACTACCCTAAGCCAGTACGACCTGACCCAGGAAGAGCTAAAGGCTTTGCGCCTGGGCGACAAGCAAAAACTGATTGACCTGGGCCTGGAAGAACATTTCGCTCAGTATGGCTATCTGCTCTTCTCTAAACGACGCTAGGAACGCTCAGGGTTGGATTAAATTGCTCAACTAAGGACACCTTTAGCTTAAGATGATTTTGCTTCCGACTTTTATGATCCCAACCTTTATCAAAGGAAATTGTCATGAGTAACAACGCGCCCGAAGGTAATAGCCGGGGCAATCCCCGCTGGCGAGTGAATGTTATAAAGGCGCAGAACAAGGTGGAAGGCGAAGGCACCGCCGAAGCCTACACCACTATGTTAGCCGAGGTCTTGCGGACGCGGGATGTCTTTCGCTTCCGGCATTTTCTGGCCGCCAGTGGACAGGGCTTGCCGGGCGAAATGCTACTCGATACGCATAAAATCGAGGCTTTGATGCATCAGCTAACCTTGAACTTGCCCGCCCTGGCCGATTTGCACAAGGCGTCCCGCGATTGGCTCGACCGTAATACTGCTCTGCAAGACCAAAGCCTGAACGAAGCCGCCAAACGCGCCCCCGGCGAACTTCCTGCCGATCAACCGATCCCTCCCGTTCTGCCCGGTCGTCGTAGCATTGCATTACGTCCTATTCCGCGTAGCCGAAATTAACGCGATCCGAACATAAAGCCCGCGTTAGCGAGGTTTCCCCGCGTTCAGTTGAAAAGCAGCTCGAAGCGTGTTATCATCATCCAATCTGATCTGAACGAGCCAAGCTTTGTGCAACCTGGCAGGATAAAACATGCCCGGCAATCCCATTTCTGATCAATTAAATAGCGAGAGCCACCGGGCCGCAGGTTCGGCTAACGGCCAGGAAGAGCCAAAGGGCCGGACAGGAGCCAACCTCAACGCCTGGCCGCAACGCTCCTGGCTGCGGACTGCTCCCCTGGTGCGGACGCTCCTGGTGTTGCTGATCCTGATTGCTTCCCTCTGGCTGGCCGCGACGCTGTGGCTGGCGATCAGCTACTTTGGAAGTTTGCTGTTGCTCTTTTTTGCGGCCTGGCTGCTGGCCCTGATGCTAACGCCGGTAATTCGGCTCATGGTCGGTTGGGGCTGGCCCAAAGCGGTCGCTATTGGCGTGACGTACATCCTGCTGCTGGGGAGTGTGAGCGGCTTTTTGGTGCTGGTGCTGCCGGGGTTGATCGCACAAACTCAGCTACTTAGCAACAATCTGGGGAGCCTGACCGGACAACTTGAGAGTGGCTTGCGTGGTTTACTCAAGAGTTTTGGCCTGACCGACATCAATCTGGCCGATTTAAGTCGCCAACTTCAAAATTTTGGAACCGATTTACTCAAGAACGCTCTCGGCGTTGCCACCGGGATTGCGGGATTTCTCTTGCAGCTAGTTTTGCTTTTTATTATTTCGGTTAGTTTGTTAGCCGGGCGAGAGTTTGATAAAACCGTAGAAACTAAAAAGGCCGGTAAGTCGCTCTGGAACCGGCTACCCAAACGCTACCGGGAGCGCGTAGATTTTGTTCGGCGAAGCTTCGAGCGTAACTTTGGAGCTTTCCTGCTGGGTCAAACCGTAGTAGCGGTTATCTACGGGTTGGCAACCTGGATCGTAATGTGGATTGCCGGGTTCGATTACCCGGTCACGACGGGCTGCATTTGCGGCGCACTGATGCTCATTCCCTTTTTCGGCGGGCCGCTCTCGCTTTTGCCACCCTTGATCGTAGCCTTTAGCCGTAACGACAGCCCAATTGTGGTCGTGTTGGTTCTGCTGCTGGCCTTACAAACTGCGCTCTTGAACGTAGTGCTACCGAAGTTAATCGGGCGAAGCAGTGGAGTTGGGCCGGTTACGACCCTGTTTGTACTATTAGCCGGAGCGCAGGTTGGCGGTGTTTTCGGCGTAATCCTCTCGGTGCCTATAGCGGGCGTGATCAAAAGCCTCGTGGACGGCTTGCTCAGCGAATATTTGCAACACGAGGAGGACATCGCAGCTTCGACTGAACTATCACCTACCAAAGTCGAAGTAGAGCGGACTTCACTGGTGGTTGTGGAAAAACCAGCCGGTTAGCGATCAGCCGACAGCTTGTTAACGGCTACTAAAGCGGGGAGGCCCAGGAAAATGAGCGAGACACGCCTGCAAGATGATTTGAACCCTTACCTGGAAGACCGCTTCCTGGGCTGTCTGGTGGGTTTTGCGATTGGGGACGCTCTGGGTAGCCCGGTCGAGTTCAAAAGCCGCCAGGAAATTGTCGAAACTTTTGGCGGGCCAGTGCGCGATTACCAGCCACGCGAAGGGTTAGTGCTGGTGGCCGGACACGAAGAAAGCGAGATGCCCGACTTACCACCGGGTGCAACTACCGAAGATACCGCGCTGGCTCTTCTGCAGGCTCAGAGTATCATCCGTACAGGCGGTCTGGTCGAGCCGCTCGACTTTGGCCCTTATATGACCAGGCTTTTGGATGGCCCTCTGGTAGACTTTCTGGGTGCGACAACTTTTGCCTCGCTCACCCGCGCCCGTGCCACGGGTGATTACGGGGCCGGGCTGGACGGAGAACGGGCTGCCGGAAACGGCGTGGCTTTGCGGCTGGCTCCGCTCGGCCTTTTGCACAGTTACGGCCAGTACGACCGCGCCCGCTTCCTGAACGATTGTGAACGAGCGGCCCGCCTGACGCACGCCAACCCGATTGCTATTGGAGCAGGTGTGGCGGTCGCGGCGGCGGTACGACTCCTGTGTCGGCAGGACATTCTGCCCGAAGACCTGATGGCGGCGGCCCTTGACCTCCTGCCGCCGGGCTACCTGGGCTTGCCGATGGCCGGTAATCCTTTGCGCCAGAAGCTTCTTTCGGCCCAGGACTATCTGGAAGAGCGGCAAACGCTGGTAGATAACGTCGAAGCGAGCGACCTGAGTGTAGACTGGTTTCGGATTGACTTAAACAACCTGGAACGCTGCGGCACGAGCGGTTACGCTCCCGAAACAATCGGAGCGGCTTTCTACGCTTTCACCGCCCGCAAAGACTCGTTCGAGGAAGCCGTGACGCTGGCAGTCAATGCCGGGGGAGACACCGATAGCGTGGCAGCTATCACCGGAGCCTTAGCGGGAGCGTATCATGGGTTGGAAGCAATTCCTCTGCGCTGGCGGGAAGGGCTGTTGAACTATACCGAAGTTGCCGAAACCGCCCGCGCCCTGCACAAAACCGCTCGCAGCCGCGAACTAAGCGATTACGCCGCTACGGGGATTTAGGCCCACGGTTTGCATGATGATTTGGGAGTTCTATTCACAAGGAGCGCGGATGAGCCAGAACGAGGGTCAGGGAGAAGGAATAGAGGCGACGGTAGCCGGAATTGTAGCCCGTATCGAGGCCAAGAACGCCGCCCGTGAAGGAGCCTTAGCCGAATCGCGCCAGGTAATCCGCCATGCCGCCAACTCGATCCGGGCCACTCACCGGCAGGAGTTCGAGCGAGCGGTGGAACTGCTGGAGCAGGGCCGCGCCCGCCTGGTGACGATCAAGGCCAATCTGGTAAATTACCCCGACCTGTACTGGGCCGGGTATGTGCAGGATGCCCAGAAAGAGTACGCCGAGGCCCGGCTAACCTTCGCTCTGGTGCGAGACGAACCACTGCCGTCGCCACAAGAACTGGCGGTCGAAGATGCGCCCTATCTTAACGGGCTGGGCGAAGCCGCCAGCGAATTACGCCGCTACATCCTCGATCTCTTACGGCGGGGTGAGCCGGTGCGGGGTCGGGCCGAGGAATTGCTCGACCGCATGGATGAAGTATACAGCCAGCTTGTAACGATTGATTATCCAGACGTGCTGACCGGCGGATTGCGCCGCACGACCGATCTGGTGCGCGGCGTCCTCGAACGCACCAGAGGCGATCTGACCCTGACTTTGCGCCAGCAAGTGCTGGAAGCGGCCCTCGAACGCGCCGATCAAAGGATGAAAAATGACATCAGGGACTAACGAGAGACCGGAAACGCCCGCGCCGATATTCGGGAAGCTGCGGCAGTTGGTAGATGAGGTCTGGCAGATCGAAACATTTAGCCGGGGGCCGGAAGGTCAGCCGCGCCCATACCCGCTTTATAGCTTACTTGGCCCGCTGGCCGATCCAAAGCTGCAATCGCAAGGCCAACAATGGTTGGCGCATACTCTGGCTCGGCTGCTCGATGAGGTTGAAGGTAAAGTAAACGAACTGAGTCGGCAGGCCGCTCTGGTTTACTTTCGGCCTGCCGACTGGATCGAACCGTACACCTACGACTACACTCTACCGGAAGCCCAACGCTTCGCGGCGGCGGCCCACGGCGAGATTATCCAGACGGTACTGTTCGAGTGGGTGCGGATGCATCCGAGTATAGCGACCCGCGCCCTCCTGACCGAACGTGTGGCGACCCTTCTGCGCGGGTCGGGTGGACGCGGCAAGCCTGACCTTTACCGCCCGACCCTGCTGGATTGCCTGAACCTGTTGTTGGCCGACCCTAGCCCGGAAACAACCGAGATTCTGGTGCAACTGATGGCCGGTGAATTAGGGCTGGCCCGCAAGGATAGTGTGGAAGAGCCGGAACTTCGCAAGGCGGCCCCGGCAGCTTATTTGCGGCTATGGCAGGCTGGCTTCTTCGATTACTACAATTTCCGTCGCTCCATGTTCAGTCTGCCGGGAGCTTTTCACGACCTGAGCCGCCCACTTGAGAAAAAACCAGCTTTCTTTCGCACTCTGCCGCCTACTTTCGCCCTGGAATTGCAAAGTTACGCCCACCAGTTGACCACCGAACTGGCCGAAGAACTGCCGTCCGGCCAGGCTGAAGCGGCAGCCCTTCTCAAAGGAGTAGGGTATCTGGAAGGAGTCACCTGGCTATTGCTGGCCTGTGCCTATGTCGAAGAAAAAGGTCTGGAAAGTCTGCCGGACATGCGAAGCAGCGGGCCAGAAGCCGCGGCGACCCGCCTGTGCCAGACCCACCGCTCTCACAACCATGCCGAAGACGACGCTCAGACGGTCGAGTTTTTGCGGCACTATAAACCGGCTACCCTGCGGGCTGTCTTTCCTCACGCCCGCGCCTATCAGGACTTGATCGAGCAAGCTCAAAAATAACCGGGGTTCTTCATCCTTTCCTAATTTGCCCCTGGCCCGGCCCTTCGGTATAATAGAGTTTGCCTGATAGGGCTATTTATCGGCTAATCGGAAACGTTTTGTACTTCATACTGCTCTTCCAGCCGCCACTACATTACCTTGCCTGAACTGACCTTGCTAAAAAAGAAAGAACTAAAGGACACAGAAGTTATGCAAATAGAGCCAGCCGACCAATCGTCTGCTACCTCCACCCGCCCGATTCTCCGTACCGGGGCCGCCGATGCCAGTGGCTCCATGGAAGAGAATATCGGGCCGAGAGCGGGCCGGGCCGGGCGTCCACCCTTCCTCTTGCCAATAGTCTTTGTGAGCGGCATTTCGACAATGGCGATCCAGATGACGGCCAGCCGCTTTGTGCAGCCTTTCTTTGGTAGCTCCCTCTTGATCTGGTCGAACCTGATCGGCATTACGATGATATGTCTGGCACTTGGCTATTTTATCGGCGGACGGCTAGGCGACCGTTACCCTCGGCCCGCCCTGCTCTACGGCCTGACCGGGGCAGTCGCAGTTCTAATGGCCCTGATCCCTTTGCTGTACGACCCGTTCCTAAACCTGACTAAAGGCGGCGGCGTTTTTGTCGGCTCTTTCCTGGGTATTGTGCTGCTATTTGCCTTGCCGCTGATCCTGCTGGGCTGCGTTTCACCCTTCGCGGTGCGGCTGTTGCTCAAAACCGTCGAAGGAGCGGGACGTACCGTTGGAGCGGTCAGTTCGCTTTCGACGGTTGGCTCGATTTTGGGGACTTTCCTGCCGGTATTGTGGATTATGCCGACCGTCGGCACTCGTATTACCCTGTGGCTTTTCGCCGCCGTGCTGCTGGCTTTTTCCGCGCTCGGCCTCTTCCTGACCAGAGGCAAATCGTTTTACGGCGTCGAGCAGCCCGGACAGAATAATGGCCTGGATGAAACACTCTCCCCTATTCGGCCCCCCTCCACCTCAGGAATGGATGACGAGGTAGGCCGCACCCAGAAGTCCGTCCTGTTCCCGATCATTGTTATCTGTGGAATGGCAGTGATGGCAACCGAGATGTGCGCCAGTCGCTTGATCCAGCCTTATTTTGGCGATTCGCTTTTGATCTGGGCCTGTCTGATCGGATTTATCATTATTTATCTGGCAATCGGTTACAACCTGGGCGGGCGATTGGCCGACCGTTTTCCTCGCCCGGCTTTTCTCTACCAATTAACCGCTCTGGCCGCCCTCACCATCGGCCTGATCCCCGTGATCAGTTCGCCAATCCTGACTATCGCTAATTCAGGCTTCAAAACCGTCAACGGTGGCCTTTTCTTTGGAGCTTTGCTCGGCATGATTTTGCTTTTCGCGGCTCCGGTAATCCTGCTGGGCTGTGTTTCGCCTTTTGCCGTGCGGCTACTGGTCAATAACGTGCAGGGCGCGGGCCGTACTGCCGGGATGGTCAGTTCGCTTTCGACGGTCGGCTCTATTATTGGCACTTTCCTGCCGGTGCTGGTCTTTATTCCCCTGGTTGGAACCCGCAACACGCTCTACATTTTCAGTATCGTTTTGCTGGCTTTCTCGGTCTGGGGAATTTACACGGTCAACCGGCGGCGAGTGCCGGTCTATGCTGCTCTTTTAGGTCTGGTAGTAGTGCTGGCCCTGTTTGTAACCTTTCAGATCAAAACGGCTCCCTATGGCACACTTCTGGAAGAAAGAGAGTCGGCCTACAATTACATTCAGGTGGTCAAGCGCGACGACGGCCAGACCGACCTGGTGCTGAACGAGGGCCACGCCGTCCACTCGATTTACAACCCGAACCAGATTTTGACCCGCGGCCCCTGGGATCAGTATATGATCACGCCCTTCTTTGCTCCCGGCGCAACCGAAAAAGATGTGAAGAATATGCTGATGATCGGCCTGGGCGCGGGGACAGTGCCGAAGCAGTTGACTAAGGCTTACGGGTCGCAGGTACACATTGATGGCGTCGAGATCGACCCGACGATTATCGAGATGGGCCGCAAGCACTTTGATATGAACGAGCCGAACCTGAACGCGATTGCCGAGGATGGCCGTTACTACCTGATCACCAGTGCCAAAAAATACGACATTATCGGGGTGGATGCTTACAAACAGCCTTACATTCCTTTTCATCTGACAACTAAAGAGTTTTTCCAGCAGGTGCGCGACCACCTTACACCCAACGGCGTGGCGGTGATCAATGCCGGTGCGCCTTCGGTTAGCGGCAAGCAGGACTTGCGACTGGCCGAAGCCCTGGCTTCCACCATGAAATCGGTCTACCCGAACGTCTTCATGATCAACCTGTTCAAGTCCTCCGGCTACTACAACACGATCATCGTAGCGACCAACCGACCAACCACGCTGGATACGTTCAAACAAAACATCCAGTCCGTCGTTACCAACAGCCTGATCAAGGAAGTCGGGATGCGAGCCATTACTACCGACAGCGTTCAGGAATGGACCGGCAAAACTAGCGACGGTTCGTCACCGATTGTCTTTACCGATGACTGGGCGCCCGTCGAACGCTTAATCGATCAGGTCATTATTGATTACGTGACGGCGGGCGGTAAATAGCTCTGTAGGTGAAAGTAGAGTGAGGAACGCTTTGCAAGAACTGGAGCAATTGTGCCGCGAGGTATGGGCCGCTTACGAGTATATGCGGGATAACGATTTGAGCGGCGAGTCGGGGACAAGCAAGCGTCTGCGGTCGGGCGAGACAGCCAGGTTGCGGGCGCGATTGCTCGAAGAACTGGCCGAGTTACGCGGGGTTGTGGAGGGTACGCACCGGCACGAAGGATTTGACCGTGACATTGTGCTGGAAGGTTACGAAGTATGGTACTGGGGAGCCTGTTTGGGCGTGGCCCAACGCCTACCTTACGAGGCTCTGGCTCCCCACCGCGCCTTCCAGAGCGGCTATGAGGCGGGGGCAACGAGCCGAGAGGCTCTGCTCTCGGCCTTCGACGAGTTGACTTCCGATCCCGACCTGGCCGGGCCGCTACCCACGAGCGAGAGCCTGGCCCGCGTTTTCTACCTGGTCGGGCGAGCCTGTAGCCTGAACGGAACTTCTCCGGCGCGGTTGCTCGAACGCGACCGGGCCGAGATGCGCCAGAAAACTTATCTGGCCGCCTACTGGCAAGCCTTTTTATAAAAGACCTTTTCAAAGATATTTAGTGAACACTCTAGCGTTACCGTCACTCCCCTGGCTCGTTGTATAGTTGTACGCTCAGGCTCAACAACGAAATCAAAGGGACAATTTTAATATGACTGGGACATTCGGAAAGAATTCTCGCATTTACCGTCGGACGCTGACGGTTCTGATCCTCATTGTAATTCTCAATATGATCTTAATTGCAGAACCGGCCCAGGCCACCGAGAGCAAACGAAGCAACCTCTGGCTAAATGCCAGCACCGCCGAGTTTTACGGCTGGCAGGGAACGGGTACTACCTTGCGGGACGAAGCCCTCTGGCTCAACCCGGCGGCTTTGCGGACTGGAAACGACCCCTACGGCGCGGGAAGTTATGCCGGAGGTAATTATTACAATGGTGGAAGTTACTCCTACGGCGACGCCCTTTCGCCTTATTACAGCCCGGCGGGCGCTTTCGATAACGCTGTCGTTTCGTGGAATGCCGTTACTCCTGCTGGAACATGGGTCGAGTTACGCCTCAAAGCCCTGATTGGCGCACGCTGGACGCGGGAATACGTGATGGGGGTGTGGAGCAGCGACCGGGGGACAGTCCGCTCCCATAGCGTTAACGGTCAGGCCGATGGCGACGGCAAAGTTGAAACCGATACTTTGATCCTCAAAAACCGGGCGACGGCCTTTCAAATCCGGGCCGTTCTCTTTACCACCAACCCGGCCAACTCTCCGGCCCTCAAGCTGGCGGCAGTCAGCACCATTACGAACGCTGTTGCCGGGCCGCTTGAAAGTGACCGGGCCGCCTGGGGAACCGAACTGGCTGTGCCGGAGCGTTCCCAGATGATCTACCCGGATGGCGGCGAGGTGTGGTGCAGCCCAACCTCGACCTCGATGGCTCTGGCCTACTGGTCGGTCCGGCAGAACCGCCCCGACCTCAACTTTCCGGTGCCGCAAGCCGCCGCTGCTACCCTCGACTGGATTTATGATGGCAACGGCAACTGGCCTTTTAACACCGCCTGGGTCGGTTCGCAATCTGGCCTTACAGGATACGTCACCCGCCTGAGTTCGCTCTCCCAGGTCGAAAGCTGGATCAGCCGGGGCGTGCCGGTCATAGTCAGTATTGCCTACTCACCCGGTCAACTGGCCGGTACGCCCATTCCCCAGAGTAGCGGTCATTTGCTGGTGGTGCGCGGCTTCGACCGGGCCGGAAACGTAATCACCAACGACCCTGCTGCCGACCCTCGGCGCGGTCAGTCGGTGCGTATCGTCTACAACCGAAGCCAGTTTGAGACGCGCTGGCAAGCCAGTTCGAGCGGGGCCGCCTATATCGTCTACCCGCAAGGCTGGGCTATCCCGACGGCCCGCCAGAACGGAATGTGGGCTTCGGCCCAGGCCGAGCGACTCAAGAACTTTGCCGACCCTGCAATCGAAAGAATCTGGCAAGCCGCCGACCGCTCGGTTACGACTGGAACGGCCCGGAGTTGGATATGGGGGCCAGGCCCGCTTTCGCCTGCCCGTCTCGAACCGTACATCGAGGGGCCGGGCGGACAACGCCTGGTACAGTATTTCGACAAGAGCCGCATGGAGATTACCCGGCCTCAAGGCGACCCGGCAGCTTCCTGGTACGTCACGAACGGTCTCTTGACGGTCGAACTGGTTACGGGTAGTCAGCAGCTTGGCGATTTCTGGTATCGCGCCGGAACCCCGGCTAATATCCCGGTGGCGGGCGACCCCAACAGCCCCCTCGCGCCGACCTACGCTACTTTCCGCGCCCTGGCTTCGGTCGAAGGCAAACAGGCCGACCGTCGCGCTCCCAACCGCTCCGGCCAGGGCGTAACCGCTACTCTCGGACGCAACGGTGAGGGAGGTCAGCGCAGCGCAGACGGTTTGAAGTACGCTTACTACGAACCAACGCTAGGTCACAACTTGCCGGACGTCTTCTGGTCGTGGATGAACGATCCGGCCCGTTCGGGCCTGGCAAACGGCTGGCTTTTTGCGCTGGGCTACCCCATTTCCGAGCCGTACTGGGTACAGGTCAACCTGGGCGGGCAACCTGCGACCGTCCTGGTGCAGCTTTTCGAGCGACGCGCTCTCACTTACGCCCCCAACAACCCTGCCGGTTTCAAAATCGAGATGGGTAATATCGGCCAGCACTACCTGGCCTGGCGTTCTTCTTAGAATCGCTCTGCTCATATAAAAGGCGGGTTGCTTTCCCAAAGCAACCCGCCTTTTATATGAGCTTAGTAGCTAAAACCTTTTCAAGCCTGCCAGTTTCTTAGGTTTTCGATTTCTAGGTTTTCAGTTTCCAGGCTTTCGTTTTCTCGATTTTTCATGGGTGAGCGTCAGATTTTTGCAAAAGCCCTAAATTGAGCTTTACCGATGGGCATCCTACGCCAAGAATGCTCAGCCGCCGGTTTGCTTGACCGGCCTTCCTCGCTTTTAGAGGCTGCAATTATCACCTTCACTCTGGCTTCATTCTCCTCCGCCTCTGTTTGGGCTTTGACTTCCCGGTCTACCTTACCTTTACCGCTTCGGCCCTC
>JBBRBE010000074.1:0-28317 GCA_038206175.1 Chloroflexia bacterium | reverse complement strand
CGTGGCCGGTCTCGACCTGGACTTCCGAGGCGAACCCTTTGGCCCGATGCCCTGGTTGATGGCCGAGGCCGAGCAGGTAGACAAGTTGCAAGCAATCTGCCTCGTTTGTGGAGCCGCCGCCAGTCGCAGCCAACGCCTGATCAACGGCCAACCGGCCAGCTATCACGACCCGATCATCTTGGTCGGCGCGACCGAAAACTACGAGGCCCGCTGCCGCCAGCACCACGAAGTTCCAAGACAATAAATTGCCGGATTTTACTTTTGCCCTGAAGGAGCCTAAAACGCCCAACGCCCCACTCAGGATTTTGATTGACGCTCGGTATGTGCAAGACCATTTCCCCGGCATCGGACGCTACACCTACGCTTTGATCGAAGGGCTGGCCGGACTACCGAACGGCCCGCGCCTGACCCTGCTTTATAATCCGGCCCTGCCCGATAGCCGTTACGGGTTGCCCGCTCTGGCCGCCCGCTTCCCTGACCGCCTCGAACTTTTGCCAACGACGGTGCGGCCCTTTTCAAGTGGCGAACAGTGGCGACTATTTGGCCCGGCCCGCCGGGGAAACTACGGCCTGTGGCACGCTCCCTACTACGTTCGGCCCTACCTCCTGCCGCTTCCCTCCGTCCTGACCGCCTACGATGTGATCAGTGCCAGACTGCCCGGCCTGGCTCTCCAGGGCAAAGCACGCCTGGCTTTCGAGCTAACGACTCGCCTGGCTTTACGGGCTTCTCGTCGCATTATCGCAATTTCCCAATCTTCGGCCAACGACTTGCAAGAATTTTACGGCGTGCCGGAGCGAAAAATCCGGGTCGTGCCGTTGGGCGTCGGGGCGGCTTTCCGACCGCTGGATCCCGACGAGCAAGCAACTGCCCGCGCCGAACTTGGGCTGCCCGAACGCTACCTGCTTTATGTCGGCATCAACAAACCGCACAAGAATTTAGCCCGCTTACTCGCCGCGTTTAAGAGGTATAGCGACCGCACGGGCGACCCGATCCTGCTGATTCTGGCCGGTAAAGAAGACCCCCGCTACAGTGCGGCCTTGCGCGATACGGCGCATTCCCTCCAACTGAGCCACCAGGTAGATTTTCGCGGAGAGATAGCCGAAGCCGACCTGCCCCGGCTTTACGCCTGTGCCAGTTTGTTTGTCTTTCCCAGCTTGCAAGAAGGTTTTGGTCTGCCAGTGCTGGAAGCGATGGGTTGCGGGGCGGCGGTGGCCTGCGCCGATAACTCGGCTCTGCCCGAAGTGGCAGGGGGGGCGGCGGTTTTGTTCCGAGCCGAGGATGTGGAAGCCCAGGCCAGCGCGATTGCTCAGGGGCTACACCAGGCCGCCGAGTTGCGAGAGAAAGGACTGGCCCGCGCCCGCCTTTTTAGCTGGCAACGTACCGCCGAGCGCACCTACGAGGTTTACCTCGAAACGAGCCGCAACGCATGAAAATTCTCTATGTTTATAAAGATTATTTCCCGGTTCTGGGCGGGATCGAAAACCACACCCGCCAGTTAGCCGAAGGAATGCGTTCTCGCGGTCACGAAGTGAGCGTGCTGGTGACAAATACCAACCGGCAGACCCGGCGCGAAGTGATCGCTGGCGTGCCAGTTTTCAAGGCTGGACGCTGGGTTAATCTTTCGTCCGCGCCGCTTAGCCCGCGCTTCCTGGCTCAATATCTGGCCGGTTTGTACCGGCAGGATGGGCCGGACATCGTACACCTGCAAGGGCCATACCCGCCGGGCGAATTGGCCTGGTTGCTCGGTGCGGCCCTACCCTTCGCCCGTCGCCCGCGCAGCGTACTATCATACCAGAGCGACATCGTGCGGCAAAAACGGCTGCTAACGGTGTACGCTCCGGCTTTACGGCAGGTGTTGCGCCGGGTAGACCTGGTTTTAGCCAGCAGCCCGAATTACATCGAAAGTTCGGCTTTCCTGCGCCCGGTGTCGGCCCGTTGCCGGGTCGTGCCACTGGGGATTGACCCGGCCCGCTTCGAGAAAGCCCGCCCTACCTCAAACTTGCCAGGGCCGGGACCGTGGCTACTCTTTACCGGGCGATTACGCTATTACAAAGGGTTGCGTTACCTGGTGGAAGCCTTGCCGCATATAAAGGCCGAGGCAAAACTGGCAATCGTGGGAAGTGGGCCGATGGAAGCGAGTTTGCGGGAACAGGTGGCCCGGTTGGACCTGGAAAAGCGGGTATTCTGGGCAGGCGAAGTGCCGGACGCGACCTTACCGGGCTATTATCAGGCTGCCGACCTGTTTGTGCTGCCCGCCAGCGAACGAAGCGAAGCTTTTGGTCTGGTGCAGTTGGAAGCGATGGCAGCGGGTCTGGCAGTAGTTTCTACCGACCTGGGTACAGGCACGAGTTATGTCAATCTGGATAAACAAACCGGCCTGGTCGTCCCCCCCGCCGACCCGCGATCCCTGGCAGATGCAATTAACCGCCTGCTGACCGACGAAGCGGGACGGCACGAAATGGGGCGACGCGGCCAGGCTCGTGTTCAGGCCGAATTTAACCTGAGCAAAATGTGCGACCGGGTAGAAGCGATCTATATGGAATTGTCTTCCGGCGGTTGAGAGCCGTCCGGCTCGACATCGGGCCGGATACGGCGCACGTTCCGCAACGACCGACGTCCGGCCAGTCCGCCGGCTTGCGACTTCGCCCGGCGTTGGCGCACCATGTCGTATTCGGCCTGCACCCGTTCTAGCTGCACTTCCATGACGGCTTCCTGTAACTGGTAAACCTCGTAAATCTCGGCGTCGCTGACCTGGCGGACTTGCTCGATCCGAAGCTGAATTTCCTGAACTACGGCATCAGTAAGGCGAATGCGGTCATCCAGCCCGGTGTAGCGCACGTTATCGCTATCCACCTGACCGCTAAAAAGCTGGTTGACGTTGAAGAACTGGGTTTCGTTTTGCTGGCGAATCTCTTCCAGGCGATCTTGAAAAATCGCAAAGCGTTCGCTCAGGATTTTCTCGGCCCGCACCAGACTTGCCATCAACCGCTCGTCTTCCACCCGCAAAACGTCGAAAATCGGTGGGAACTCCTCGATCCGGGCGGCATCCAGACGCTGCAAATCTTCCACGCGAGTGATCCGATTGGTAAAGAGTTGGACTTCCTCCCGCAAATTCTTGATCTCATCGCGGAATTCTTCGGCCTGGCGGCGAGCGTACTGCTCGGCGTTATGCACGATGTCCATAATCCGCTCTAGCTCGCGCTGGTAATATTCCTGGGCGTTGGCGGTAATCTTGATTGCCTCGCGCAAATCCTTGATGTGGCCGTCCAGTCGTCCAATCTGAGCCTGAGTATCCCGGATCGAAGTCGCCAGTTTTTCCAGCGCGTGTTTGTCGAGGCTGACCTGTTCGCCTTCACGCCGCCGCGATTCGGAAAGCTCGACGATCTGCGAACGCAACTCTCGAATAGGCTTGAGCGGTTCGTTCGAGCGCACCTGCAATTCCGCTATTTCTTGCTTGATCCGATGCTCTTCCAGAACCCGCACCTGGAAAGCCTGAGCGACCTCGGCGGTCTGCCGATCTACAATATCCCGGATTTGGACAACCTGGGACTGGCCTTGCTTGAGATATTCATCGGTGTTGCTTTGCCGGGCCACCTGTTCACGGAGCATGCGGCGTAACTCGTCCACCTGTTGTTGAAGCTGGTAAATCTGGGCTTCGCCTCGTTTTAGCTGATCATCTTCGCGGTAGCCGCGTCCTGCTGCTTCCATTGTTGAAAATTCCTGTTTCCTTCTTCTAGTCGGTTAGCCGGTGAGAGATTGTTATAGCTCGTCCAATGATCTAATTTTGCACTAACAGTTCAGCCAGCTTGAAAGTCTTTTGCCTTTTCGTGTCCTGTCACGCCTTGCAGGTGTGAGCGTAGCGAAGAATCTTCTTCAATGAGCAAAATGTGCATAGTCAAGAAGACTCTTCGCTACGCTCAGAATGACAAAACCAGACAAGCTGAACATTTACGTTTTGTCCCTGCAAAGGCTAAAGCTTATGCAAAGTGCGAAGCTGTCGCCACAGGGCTGGAAGCGGCCCGCTCTGGGGGTCGAGGCCACCCGGCCCGTCGCCCGCCTCATCCTCTTGGAGGGCTTCCTCGGTCGAAGCCTGAGCCAGGGTCAGAAGAGTCGCCCGCGCCGAAGCGGTCAATGCGCCCAGGTCGTAGCCGCCTTCCAGGGTCAGGGCCAATCGTCCTTCGCCAGAGCGGTCGGCTAGAGCCATCACGCGGCGAGTGAGCGCGGCGTAACCTCTTGCGCTCAGGTTTAATCCGGCCAGCGGGTCGCGCCAGTGTCCATCGTAGCCCGCCGATACCAGCACGAATTGAGGCCGGAACCGGGCCGCTAAAGGTTCGAGCAGATACTCAAAGACGTAGGCCAAAACTTCGTCGCCGCAGCTTTGAGGTAGCGGCACATTCACATTAAAACCGTGCCCGCGCCCATTCCCAATTTCGCCCGGACCGCCGCTACCAGGGTAGAGCGGCGACTGGTGAGTGCTGAAAAACAACACCCGCGGGTCGTCGTAAAAAATATCCTGGGTACCGTTGCCGTGATGGACATCCCAATCTACAATCAACACTCGTTCCAAACCGGCGACATCCAGCAAGTAGCGAGCGGCGATTGCCACGTTGTTGAAAAGGCAAAAGCCTTCGGCTCCTTCCGGTTCGGCGTGATGGCCCGGAGGCCGCCCCAGAACAAACGCGCTCCCTACTCGGCCCGCCAGCACCGCCTTGACCCCCTGCAAGAGACCGCCTGCGGCGTACAGGGCTACCTCGTAAGAACGCACCGAAACGGTCGTGTTGAGGTCAATTGGCCCGCCACCCGCCGCGCAAAACCGTTCGAGTGCCTGCACATAGCGGACTGTATGCACCGCCGTGACGCTCTCCACGGTTGCTGCCGTCGCTTCCAGCCCGACGAACCGCCCGGCGGGGTCGGCCAGGAGCTTACCGGCCATTTGGCGCAAGGTCGCGGCCCGCGCTGGTCGCTCCGGGTGCGGCCCGGTTTCGTGAGCCTCATAAATAGGGTCGGTTATGATCGCGGTCTGTTTAGTCGTCATAGGGTTAAGTTTGAGTTCTAAGGGCTAAATTTGAGTGCCGATAAGTTATTGTTGACATACCAGAGAGCATAAAGTTTCCAGAACCTGTTCAGCACTCGGTCCTCAAAACTATAACCCGGCACTTCTAGGCAAAGCGGGCGCGAATATTATAGAAAGCCTCGCGGCCCGGATAAATCGCCGCTTTGCCGAGTTGCTCTTCGATCCGCAAAAGCTGGTTAAATTTAGCCACCCGGTCGCTCCGGGTAGGTGCGCCCGTCTTGATCTGGCCGGTATTAAGGGCTACCGCCAGGTCGGAGATCGTGACGTCCTCGGTCTCGCCGCTTCGATGGCTCATCACGGCGGTAAAACCGGCGTGCTGGGCCATCGTGACCGCTTCGATAGCTTCGGTCAGCGTGCCGATCTGGTTGACCTTTGTCAAGATCGAGTTCGTCGTGCGCTCTTTAATGCTGCGGGCCAACCGCTCTACATTCGTCACCAGGTGGTCGTCGCCCACGATCTGTACCCGATCCCCTAGCTGGGCGTTCAACTGCTTCCAGCCGTCCCAATCGTCCTCGGCCAGGCCGTCTTCCAGCGAGATAATCGGATATTGGCTCATCCACTTCGACCAGTATTCGATCATCCCCTCGGTGGTAAAACTGGTTCCTTCGCGCTTGAGAACGTACTTTCCGCCTTCGTACAGTTCGGTCATAGCCGGGTCGAGAGCCAGAAAAATTTGCTCACCGGCTTTGTAACCGGCCTTTTGCACGGCTTCCAGAATCAGTTCAATGGCCTCGGCGTTGCCCTTGAGTGAAGGAGCAAACCCGCCTTCGTCGCCAACCGTAGTGCTAAAACCTTTGTCGTGGAGGATGCGACCGAGGACGTGATAGATTTCAGTTCCCCAGCGCAAACCTTCGGCAAAGCTTTCGGCTCCGACCGGCATAACCATAAATTCTTGAAAATCGGTCGAGTTCTCAGCGTGCTTGCCGCCGTTGAGGATGTTCATCATCGGCACGGGCAGGGTTCGGCCTGTCACCCCGCCGATGTAGCGGTAGAGCGGCAAGTCCAGCGCGTCGGCGGCAGCGTGAGCGACAGCCATCGAAACGCCTAGAAGCGCGTTTGCACCCAGGTTGGCTTTGTTGGGCGTGCCATCCAGTTCGAGCAAAAGCTGATCGATCTCGGTCTGCTGCAAGGCATCCAGGCCCACAATCGCGCCAGAAATAGTGCTATTGACATTCGAGACGGCGTTCCGCACCCCTTTGCCGCCGTAGCGGGCTTTGTCGCCGTCGCGCAATTCCACCGCTTCGTGCGCTCCGGTACTGGCTCCGCTTGGTACTGCCGCCCGGCCCCGGCCACCGCCGGTCAGGGTTATTTCTACCTCGACGGTTGGATTGCCCCGCGAGTCTAAAATTTCGCGCCCGATTACCTGCTCAATAAATGTAGACATGCGCTCTCGCACTTTCCTTTCCCTGACTAATCCAGGTAAGCAGCTAGGCTACCTCTTCCAGCTTGCGTTGTAAACTGGCCTCCCACCAATCTCGGTCGAACACCAGCTTTTCGGCCGTTCTTTGCAGCAAATTCTGGTCGCCATTGAAGAGAAAAGCCGCGTTGCCTTTCAGGTTTCTCAGCAACAGGATCACGGCATCCCGCATCGTGCGGTCGGCTACCTCGCTATCCTCTTCAAAAGTATCGCCGTTATCCGGTTGGGGTGTAAATCCAACCAGTAGAGAAGGGCGAAACCCTAGAAACTCTTCTCGAATTTCTTGACTATAATCATCGAGACTAACTGAAGCTACCAGCAAAATTGGGTTCTGCTCGGCTGACCATTTTATTAGCCAGTGACCCTCTGTATCCCTCTCCAACCCCAGCGCGGACTTCGATAATAGGTTTAAAACCTGATCAGGTTGAGCGTCATTTGCAATTAAAAAACTATAATCCAATGACATAAAACCTCCAGAAGGGTCGCCACCTTGCCCGGTTCCGAGCGGACTGGTCATCAAAATTTCCTCAAGCTGGTTGCTGACGCAAGCAAGTTATTTTCTATAATGTTGATAAAATTATAGCGTAATCTTCCGGGTCGCTCAGACAGGGCTATTCTACACGAAAAAGGGGCCAGACTCAATTCTGGCCCGGCTATTTAACATTAAAATTGCAAAGGTTTTTCTAAAGAGCGTCTTTTAGCTTCTGAGCGTTGATGGTCAGTTCCTCCGGCGAGGCTGCCGGGCTGCGCCAGATTGCAAACAGGTCGTCGCCTTCGTAGCGCGGAATGAGGTGCAGATGATAATGGAAAATGCTTTGCATTGCCGCCGGTTCGCTATTTTGGAGCGTGTTCATCCCGACCGGGCCGAAGGCGGCCTTGATCGCTTTCGATAGACGCACACCCACCTGCGCGACGTAACCGGCCACCTCTTCCGGGATGTCGTAGATATTGCGGTAATGGTCTTTAGGAATGACCAGAGTATGACCGGGGTTCTTCTGCTGCAAGTTCATAAAAGCAAAGACCTGCTCGTCCTGGTAAACTTTGGAAGAAGGAATCGCACCGGCGATAATTTTGCAAAAAAGGCAATCGGGATCAGTTTTGGTCGTCATTTGCTCGGCTCCTTTATCCTTATCTTCTTTTCAATCCAATCAATCCAGTCTTTCGTTTCAATTTTTCAATTCGAGAAGACTACTCGCCCATTATTTTGACCAGCACCCGTTTGCGGCGGTTGCCGTCGAACTCACCATAGAAAATCTGCTCCCAGGGGCCAAAATCAAGCCGACCGCCCGTAATCGCTACCACGACTTCGCGGCCCATAATCTGCCGCTTGATATGAGCGTCGGCGTTATCCTCGCCGGTGTCGTTGTGGCGGTATTGCGAGATCGGCTCGTGCGGAACTATTTCTTCGAGCCACCTGTCGTAGTCGTGATGCAGCCCGCGCTCGTCGTCGTTAATAAAAACCGAGGCGGTAATATGCATCGCGTTGACCAGGCACAACCCTTCCTGCACGCCGCTCTCGCTCAGGCAAGCCTCGACCTGCCCGGTAATATTGACGAAACCCCGCCGAGCCGGGACGTTAAACCACAACTCTTTACGATAGCTTTTCATCTATTGATCAAACCTTGCTAAAAACTCCAAAACGGTCGGCTTAACGGTCAATCCTCGTCATCCAGTAACGAATAGGTTTCCTCGATCTCATAAATCGGCCCATTGGAAGTTAGGGTGCTGGAAAAAAGGTGAAATTCGTTTACCTCGAACGGTTCCGTTTTGAGGCGGGCGTGCTGCACCAGGAAATCGCCCAGATGCGACATAGGCGCATCTTTGAGCCGGGCCAGGGTAATATGCGGCGAATACTTGCGGCCTTCCGGCTCGATCCCCAGGCTTGCCAGGGTTCCGTCAATTTTGTGCTTGAGGCTGAGCAGAGTTTCGTGCTTCTCGACCCCGGCCCACAACACGGTGGGCGTACCACGCGGCGGAAAAGTGCCAACCCCTTCTAACACCAGATCGAAAGGGTCAACCAGCACATCACCCAGAGCCTGCCGAATATCCCGGAATAAAAGGCCGTCCACTTCGCCAATAAAGCGCAGCGTCAGGTGCATTCCTTCTTCGTCTACCCAGTTCGCACCCGGCACGCCCCCGCCCAGCCCAATCAGGGCGGCTTTGAGCGCGGGCGGCAGGTCTATCGCTACAAATAATCGAGTCATAAGCTTGTTTTACACTAAACACTTTTGGCCTGGCCGGGCCTTTGATAGTCAGGCCAGGTCTATATTAGCACAAGATCTCGAAGGCCAGGCCAGTTAAGCCTCACTCTGGGCCGAAATCTCGGCAAACTCGGCCTCACTCAGCTTGAGACTGGCCCCTGCTACGTTCTCCTCCAGGTGGGCCACCGAGGATGTACCGGCAATTGGTAGCATCGTCTTCGAGCGGTGCAACAGCCAGGCCAGGGCAACCTGGGCCGGGGTGGCATCGTGCTTCCGGGCGATTTGCTCAATCGGGCTGTCCGACTTCGCCAGGCCACCCGTCGCCAGCGGAAACCAGGGAATAAAAGCGATGTCCTGGCTTTCGCACAGGTCTACCATTTCTTCCCAGGTGCGGTTGGTCAGGTTATAGAGGTTCTGCACGCTGACTACCTTCACCACCTTCTGAGCCTGAGCCAGTTGTTGCGGGTTAACCTCGGAAATCCCAATGTGGCGGATTTTACCCTCTTTTTGCATATCGGCTAGCACTCCCAACGACTCCTCCACCGGCACTGCCGGGTCGAACCGGTGCAACTGGTAAAGGTCAATCTGCTCTCGGCGCAGCCTTTTCAGGCTACCTTCCAGGGCCGACCGCAGGTGATCGGGCTGACCGTTGGGAGGCCACTGGTTCGGCCCGGTGCGGGTTAAACCGCCTTTGGTGGCAATAACCAGGTCGGCAGGGTAGGGATAGAGAGCTTCGGCAATCAAGGTTTCGCTTATTTCCGGGCCGTAAGAATCGGCGGTATCAATCAAATTGATCCCAAGCTCGACGGTTCGGCGCAATACAGCCAGAGCTTCGGGCCGGTCGGTCGGTTCGCCCCAGATGCCCGGCCCGGTAATCCGCATCGCCCCGAAGCCAAACCTCCGCACATTCAGGTCGCCCCCAATAGTATAAGTATCCTGATGCCAATCGTAATTCGCGGTCATTTTATCTCCTTGTTTTCCATAGGAACGATTTTTGCCCCGCCTATTGTAAATTCCCGGCCCGGCTCTGGCAACTTTCCAGGCGACCAGAGGTATTTAATTGCGTGAGAAATAATGTAACTATTCAGCCCGGTCATAGTGAGCGTAGCGAAGAATTTAAATTCTTCGCTACGCTCACTATGACCGCAGCGAGGCTGAGCGAACAGTTACGAAATAATAATTTGAAAATTGTATGAGTAGTTCACGAAATAAGCGTTGGCGCATGATTCTTCAAAGCTGTATAAAAACGGAACAGCTATTTGACCAGGCTCAAAACTTGCGCGATCTGCTCTCGAATACTCGCCACCGTAAAGCCTGCTATTTCGTCCAGTTGCGCAACGGTTCCATAGCTGCGTAACATCTGGTGGGGCAACCCGATTGAGGTTAGCTGAACCGACTGGCCCGCTAAAGCCTGCATGACATCAGGTACTAAAGCTCCGGCATAGTAAGGCTCGACCACAATTAATCTGTCGCCGGTGAAATTCTGACGCAAGGTAATGCCGTCGAAGGGGGCAACGGTAGTACAGTATAAGACTGTTACATCCATATCCTTTACGGCAGCCAATACTCGCTCTAAAGTCGGCCCAACCGCCAGCACCGTAGCCTGTTTTCCTTTACGTATAAGGCGTAGTTTACCAAATTCAACACTTTGATTTAGGTTATTGGCGGAGGTACTCAAACGGTAGTAAGTGGGCGCACTATTGGCGTAGCTTGCTCGAAATAGGCGGTCAAATTCTTCGGCGGAACCCGGCACAACAATTTGCATAGCTGGCAGGCTTTTTAGTACCGCTACATCACCAGGAGCTTGATGCGTCGCCCCTTCCGTGCTGTAGTCGTAGGAAGCCCCAATGCTAATAAAGTTGCCTCCCAATTGTTGGTAACAAAAATCAATCTTGAGTTGTTCAAAAGCTCGTTCTACCAGAAAAGGGGCAATCGTATGAGCAACCGGAATAAATCCCTCCAAAGCCAACCCTGCGGCTACGCCAATCATCGTCTGTTCCATAATTCCAACATTAAAGGCTCGTTCAGGATACTGCTCAAAAATGGGGTCTAAAGCTGCCACACTTATATCGGCTAACACCAGTGCCAGGCGTTCATCTTCCTGAAATAATTTAGTAACGGTTTCGAGCATCTGGTTACGCATCATGGTTTGGCTCATAGTTACTTCTCCTCATTTCTTATCTGGGCAATAATTGCGGTTGGGCGAGTAACATCTTTTTGCACTAAAGCACTATAAATTTCCGAGTGGTTGCGTCCATCTACCGTGTGGGCGGCCCAGTTAAAGGCTGAAAACTTGGCCGCAGGGTTCCCCAGATTACGCGAACTGGAATAATTGTTGATTAAAATACAGGTCAAATTGGCAAGTTGTAAATTACCAGCCAGTAAAATAGCTTCCCAGATGCTGCCTTCGCTACTTTCGCCATCCCCGATTAAGACATAAACCTGGCGCGGGCTTTTTTTAGCCCTTAATGCCAGGGCTACCCCCACCGCGACCGATAAACCATGACCCAGCGAACCAGTCGAAAGTTCCACCCCTGGAACCAGCAAACGGTCAGGATGAGTACCCAAGAAACTACCCGCTCTGGCAAAGGTAGTTAGAGCCTGGGTTGGAAAAAAACCTTTATCGGCTAGAATGGCATAAAAGGCCAGTGGCCCATGACCTTTACTTAAAATAAAGCGGTCGCGGTCTGGTGAATGCGGGTTGGCAGAATCGAAGTGTAAAACCTGGTCATATAAAACCCACAAAACATCCAGGGTAGAATAGGCACTGGCATCGTGCTTTTCGTCGCCAGTGGCAAGCCTTATAAGACTTTGAATGTGCGGTAGTGCCATGGTAGGCATATTTTCTCCTGTTATGGTTATTTAGTCTTTACAATACGCAATATCCAATATCCAAAAAATACGACTTTATTATAAGGCCGGTAGTGCAGCTTAACCACCACCACAAGACCAGCTACAAACCTGTACTATGGTACAGGCAATAAAAAATGCCCAGATGTAAGATGTGACGAGTTCGGTGGAGGAGATAGTGCGGTTGTCAGGATTTTGTAGGGCTATTTGTTTGGTATAACGCCCTGGCCCGGTTATAATAGAGTGGTAGCTGATTTTAGTTTTCCTGGTAAGATTTAGATTTAGTATAGATAGATCGGTTAGCCTGATGGCAGATAAAATTAGTCTCGAACAGGTGGCCCGCTACCCGCGACCGGGCAACGCTGGCCCTAAAAAGCTCGGCTTCACCCCCGATAGTTCTCGGCTGGCCTATTTGTTTAGCCCTGAAGGAAGCTTGCAACAACAACTCTGGGCTTACGAAATGGCAACCGGCGGGCGTGGGAACCTTTTGCAAACTACCGACGCTCCGACCCCGAACAGGCCGCTTTCCCGCGAGGAAGAATTGCGCCGCGAACGCAGCCGCACCCGCGAGGTGGGCCTGACCCAGTATAGCTTCGCCTCTCACGCGCCGACTCTAACCGTGCTGGTGCCGCTGGCTGGCTGGCTGTATGTCCAGGTCGGTCAGGGCGAGCTTACCCGCCTGGAAGGTAGCGAGGGGGCCATAGATGCCCGGCTTAACCCGGACGGCACGGCGGTTGCTTTTGTGCGCGACGGCGAGTTACACGTCCTATCCACCGCCGGAGATGGCCCCTCCCGCACCCTCACGGACGGAGCCGAGGACGGCCTGACCAACGGCCTGGCCGAGTATATTGCCCAGGAGGAAATGGGCCGGAGCGAAGGCTACTGGTGGAGTCCTAACGGTCAGAGCCTGGCCTATGTCCAGGCCGACAGCCGCCACATCCCCTCCTACCAGATCGTCCACCAGGGGCTAGACCAGCCTGAGATAGAAGAACACCGCTATCCTTTTGCCGGTCAACCCAATGCCCGTGTGAGGTTGGGCGTCGTGGGAGCCGAGGGCGGGCCGACGACCTGGCTCGACCTGGGCGACGACTCCGATTTCTACCTGGCCCGCGTTGCCTGGCGACCTGACGGCGGGCTGACCGCCCAGGTGCAATCACGCGATCAGCGCGATTTACGCCTGCTTAGCTTCGACCTGACGACCGGCGCGGCCCACACCTTGATCGAGGAACGGGGCGACCCCTGGCTAAATCTCTCCCACGATACCCGCTTCCTCGAATCGGGCGAAATTCTCTGGTCGAGCGAACGCAGTGGTTTTCGACATCTTTACCTTTACGACGCTCAGGGCCAGCAATTTTGCGCCCTGACCGGCAGCGAGTGGATGGTGATAGATGTCGTAGCGGTAGACCAGGCCACCCGGCAGGTCTACTTTCGCAGTACCGCGCAAAGCCCGCTAGAGCGACACCTCTACCGGGTAGGACTGGACGGCGGCCAACCCCAACGGCTGACCGAGGGCGCCGGTACGCACGAATGTGTCCTCTCGCCGGACTTTCGCTGGCTGGCCGATAGCTGGAACAACCGCGAACACCCCACCACCGTAACCCTGCGGCGGCTGGATGGAGTCGGAGGCGAAGCAATTATTCTGTACGAAGATAGCCAGACTTCGCCCGCCCTGCTGGGCCTCCGCCCGCCCGAAATTATTTCTTTCCAGACGCCTGACGGCGCGACCCTGTACGGCGCGGTCTTTCAGCCGGAAGTGCTGGAACCGGGGCGGCGTTATCCCCTGATCGTGGCAGTCTACGGCGGGCCAGCCGCCCAGCAGGTGCGCGACTTTTGGGATTTGACCGTAGATATGCGGGCGCAGTACCTAGCAAGCGAGGGATTTGTAGTGCTGAAGCTGGATAACC
Organism: Chloroflexia bacterium; assembly: GCA_038206175.1. GTDB lineage: Bacteria > Chloroflexota > Chloroflexia > Chloroheliales > Chloroheliaceae > 54-19. The sequence continues at coordinate 14,871 of JBBRBE010000074.1, read as the reverse complement.
GGGGTAGCGCAAACCGGGGTCTGGCTTTCGAGGCGGCCCTGGCCGGGAAGATGGGCTATATCGAACTGGCCGACCAGATCGAAGGCGTGCGCTACCTGGCCCAACGGCCCTACGTGGACGGCCACCGGGTCGGCATTTACGGCTGGAGTTACGGCGGCTACATGACCTGCATGGCTCTGGTGCGGGCGGGCGACGTTTTCAAGGTGGGAGTGGCCGGTGCCTCCGTCACAAGCTGGGATGGCTACGACACCCACTACACCGAACATTACATGGGCCACCCGGCCACCAACCCGGAGGGCTATGCGGCCAGTGCAATCACCACTCATGCCAAGGGGCTAGAGGGTAAACTTTTACTGATACACGGGCTGGTGGACGAAAACGTTCACTTCCGCCACACCGCCCGCCTGGTCGCGGCCTTCACCCAGGCCCAGAAACCGTATGACTTGCTGCTGTTTCCCGAAGAGCGGCACATGCCCCGCGATGCTAAAGGGCTGGAATATCTCGAACGCTACCTGACGGACTACTTCCGCAAGAATCTTTAACCATGCATCTTTAGCAAAGAGGGTAAAATGCCAGGGATTGATACGATTGTGCAGGCGACCGGGTTCGGAGCTTTCCTGTGGATGGCTCTGTATATTCTGACGCGGGCCGACCGCCAGCGACCCCAGACGCTCCTGACTTTTGCGGCCCTTTTCTCGATGGCTCTTTTCTTCTTCTCGTCCGGCTTTATCAGCAACACCCACGGAACTGCCCTGCCCTGGCTGGTCCGCGGGTTCTGGTGGAGTAACGTTTTTCCGGTGGCGTTCTGGTTCCACATCAGCCAGCAGATTATCCGCCGCGAGGAGCCGCCGCTTTTTACCCCGGCAGTCTGGGTCAGCTATGGGGTGGCGGTGCTTATTACGCTCCTGGGTTGCTTCACCAGTTTGATTCTGGTCTACCCGCCGGAAAGTCCCGAAGGGCCAGCCTCGAATTATCTCGGCCCTGGCTCGCTCTTTTGGGGATATATCGTCTACATGTTGGTAGCCTTGCTCTGGGCGATCTGGAACATTGGCCTGGCCCTCAGCCGGGAAGCCCGTAACCCGGCTCAGAGCTACTATAGCCAGACCGAGCTACCCGCGCCGGTATCACTCGCCCGCAAGCTGTGGGTGCTGCTGCTGGGTGGCGGTCTTTTCCTGCTGGGCGCACTTTACCTGGCCGTCCGGCAGCAAATCAGCCCGACCAGCCGCATCGAAGAATGGCCGGGCGTGCTGGTGCTACTGATCGGGCTGGGCCTTCTGGCCTACAGCGTTTCGCACTACGACATGATGGTAGCGGGCAAGAATATAGGGCGCGATTTTGCCTACAGCATTACGGGCGTGATCGTGATAAATCTGCTTTATGTGGGTCTGGTGGGGCTGGCCGGAGGTTTATCGTCTTACATTCTGTTCGTGCTGGTCGGCCTGGCGACTACCACGCATACCCTGTACGATTTTGGCCTGGAACAACTCGACCGGCTCTTTTTTAGCCGGGCCGAGCAAGAAGCTCGTTCGGAGGCGCGAGCCTATGCTACCGCTCTCGCCTCGGCCCCGGTGACGGCTTCGGTCGAGAATGCTTTCTCGCTTGAGCCGGAAGTTGAAACCGAAGGCGAAGGGTTAGACCCGGTGGACGAAAAGAGTTTTAATAACGTGGTGCGCCGGGCTATTACACACCTCAAAAACCCGACCCAACTGGTCAAGAACCAGCTTTTAACCCTGCGCCTGGTCGAGCGGCGGCTCAAAGAGGCTGGCCTGGACGACAACCGCCTCAACCGTTCGATAGTGCTGCGCGAGGTGCTACTGGAAGCAATCGAACGGCTTCGCCCCACCGGGCTATCCGGCCCGGCCACCGAACCCGGTACGGGCGACGCCTGGCGGTTTTACAACGTGTTGTATTTTCCCTACGTGCGGCAGATTTCGCGCAAAACAGCCCTGACCGAAGCCCGCCGTCTGGAAGTCGAGCGTAAGCGGAGCGGCCCTGGCGGGGCCAGTGAACTCGAACAGGTGCTAAACTGGCTGACCGATGTGGACGAGGCAACTTTCTACAAATGGCAACGCCGGGCCTCGGATACAATCGCCAGCCTGTTGCGCGAGGAAGAAATACGCCTGGCCGTACCCCCAACTTCCCGCCAGCCCGCTCTGTCGCGGCCTGAAACGGCCCTTTAGAAACCTACTTTTACCCGCCGCTAACATCTGGCCCTGGATTGCGTTCGAGTAGAAGCCGCCGGGCCTGGGCCAGTTCATGCAGGGGCAAAGCATGCAGAAGCCAGGCTACCAGCCCGAAAACCGCCAGACCCGCCAGGGCCGGAACGAGGAAGAAGAAACTGTTGAGCCAGACCGCCACCGCCGCCATCGGTACACAGGCCAGGGCGACCCGCCCGGTCTGCAATACTAAGGCCCGTGTGAAAATTCCACGCGGCATGAGGTAGAAAGCCGGAAGCAGCATCAGGGTTTCGGTGATAAAGAGGCTCCAGGCGGCCCCGATAGCCCCGTTCCCGCCCGCCGCCTGGAAGTAATTGATCAGCCCAAGATTGAGCAGAGGATTGATCACGGTTGCCGCCGCCATCACCCAGGTCCAGGCCAGTTGCCGGTTCGAGGCAACCAGGAACTGGTTCGTCAGAATGCTGACGTAGGTGCTAAAGATCGTCAGGCCCAGGATTGCCATTACCGGCACGGAAGGAACGTAAGCCGGGCCGTACAGAAGCGGAATTACGCCCGGCGAAAGAGCCGCCACCAGCACGGCAATTGGCATGCTGGCACTGACCAGCCAGCGCAAGCTTAACCCCGCCAGAGCGATCATGGCGGGCCGGTCGGTGGTGTAAAGCCGGGCCAGGGTCGGAAAAACTGCCGCACTGAGCGCACCGGGCAAGAACATGGCCGTGGTAAAGAGGCGTACCGGGGCGGCGTAAAGGCCCACCACCGTTTCGTTAGTCAAAATCCCCAGCAAGAGCGAGTCTATATAAGTGTAGATTACCAGGAAAACCGCCGTACCCCACAGGGGCAGACCGTGCCGGACCAGCCAGCCAATCTTGCGTAGGGAGACCCGCCAGGTCAGCCGCACGATCCGCCGCGACCACCACAGCCCTTCGACGATGGCGACTGCATACGCCCCGGTCGTAGCCGCCGCCATCGCCCAGACCGGCCCGCCCACCCCGATTACCGCCAGAGCCAGAGCCAGGATCACCACCTTGACCGTAATATCGAGCCAGGCCGAGTATTTGAACCGTTCCAGACCTTGAAAAAGAGCCGTAAAAGTATTGTACAGCCCATCTAAAATCATTGTTAGGCCGACAAAGTAAAAGATCGGGCGGTAAGCCTCGGCTCCTTCCAGCCAGCCGACCCCGACCAGCAGAGCGGCGTAAGCCAGCACCCCCAGGCCAAGCCGCCAGACCAGCAGTGCGCTGATCAAAGAGCGGGCCTGAGCCGGGTCGCGGGCCAGTTCGCGCACGGCCAGCTTGCTCATACCCAGTTCGCAGAAGATATTGATCAGGTAAATGATAGCGTAGGCCAGGGTCAGGCGGCCCTGGTTCGCTGGCCCCAGGTAGCGCGGCGCGATGATCACATAAACCGCCGTCAGAAGCCAGGTGACAAGCTGGGTACTCAGCAGAAGCGAAAAGCTGCGTAGAATGCGACTGCCGGTGCTGCCGGTTGGCTCAGGCGGGCTGGTCAGGCGCATCGCTCTTCTTCTTGTAGTTCCAGAACCCCAAAAGGGCCGTCACCGCACCGAGCCAGATCAGATTGCGCGGGCGCGAATAGCCCTGGTCGAGCCAGGCATACGAAAGTTGCATCACATTCGCGGTCAGGGCCACCAGAATAGCCGGTTGCAAGCGGTCGCCGCTCATTTCCCAGAATAGCCGCACCCCCCGCCAGAGGATTTGAGCGAAGAGCAACCAGAAAAAGCCGAACCCGACAATCCCCAGTTTGAGCCAGAGCCAGAGCACTTCGTTGTGCGGAGTGTAGTGCCAGAAAGGCCACCAGGCCAGGCTCGGCATTTCTCGCACAAACAAAAATTCCTGACCAAAGCCAATGCCCAGGATCGGCTGGGTTGCAATGGTTTCGGTCAGGTTGAAATATTCGATTTCGCGGTACTGGTTCGAGGCCAGGTCGCGCCCGCCAGGGTCAATTACGCTGCGGATAGCTCGCGCCGGTTGGCCCAGCACGCTATCGGTGTTCCCGGCAAAGGCGGTGTAGTAAAGCGTGCCTACCAGCACCGCCAGACTGACAAAGACCAGCACCCGGCGGGGTTGCAGCCGCAACCCTACGGCCAGCAAGACTAATAGACCGATTGCAAGGCTGGCAAAACCACCCCGCCGTTGCTGCAACAGAGCCGCCAGCACCACAAAAGGATACAGCCCCAGGTACACCGTCCACCAACGCCGACCCCACCCGCCGGTCTTGGCCCGGTGCGGAATCAGCCAGGCGGCCAGGCCGAACAGCAAGAAACTATCGTAGAGCAAGGCATTCTCGTGGTCGAAAGAGTGGTCGTCAATGCTTTCGTAGCTGCCCACGAAAAGAAAGAAACGCAGCACTACTTTAAGCCCGATTAAACCGATTGCCGTCAGGTTCAACTTGAAGAAAGTCTCCCAGCGTCCCCGGTCGCTCAGGATCAGCCCGGTCAGGAGGTAGAACAGCAGCAGGTAAGCCAACGCCCGGACTTCCCAGGCTCCTTTGAGCGGGTCGCCTCGCCGGATCACCACCCCCCACAAATATCCCCAGACCATAAACGCCAGCAGACCCAGCAACGGCAGCCGAAAGGCTCCCCACAGGCGCGGCGGTAGCGGCAGAGTAGTCGGCCAGCCCATCCGTCGCCACAGTACCAGGGCCGTCAGCACCAGCATGCCGACTTCGAGCGGCGTAATAGGCGGCCCGCCCACGGTCGTGTTAAAGGAAGAATGCAGGCTGTACTCGACCAGAGCCAATGGGTCATATTCGGCAGAGCGATCCTGGGTTTCCGAAAAGACCGCCAGAGCCACCAGCAAACTCAGGGCCAGGTGCGGACGATGCCAGGCCAATAGCCCATAGCCCATTAAAAAGGCCAGTTGCAGCGTCGCCACCAGGCCGTTAACCCCGCCCGCCCGCCAGAACAGTCCGGCGCACACCAGTGAGGCACTGCCTAGCCCAAAGTAAGGCCACATTTTAGAGAGCGGCAGGCGGTCGGTAAGTTTAAGAGTGGGAGCTGTTCGCATTGTTTAGCTCGAATAAAGTAATCGAAAGGGCCGGTAAAGTATACTTGAAAGCCGGGCTAATTTCTACCGGCGACAGCACCCGAATTCCTTTGAGGTCGGCGGGGCTGTACTGCCGCACCTCGGCCCGAACCGGGCGGCTTTGATCGAGGCCGTTCAGGGCTAAAGAAGCTTCCACCGCCGTTTCACCTTTGTTGATAGCGACAAGCGTAACTGCGCCGTCGGAAGAACGCCGGGCGGCATAGAGAGCGACCCGCCGCCGGTTGCTGCTGCTGGCCCCAAGAGCCAGATCGCCAAAGCGTCCGCCCCGGTCGTTATAATTGCAAAAGAGCTTGAACCCCCAGAAGGCGGGCGACCCTTCGGGCGGAAAAGTCCAGTAAGCCGCATAAGTCAGGTCTTGCTCACCGAAAATGCCCAGAGCATCGGCAGTCGCCAGCGCGCCCGAAATATCGCTTTCGCCGCCAAAATTCCACTCGCCGATTCCCACGCCGGTGCCAGGATAAAGCCGGTCGGCCATCTCGTGCAAGCGCGGAATCAACTTCGTGCGGTAGCCGGTCGCGGCATCCTCGAAAGTCTCGTCCCACAGGGCGCGGGTGGCTTCAAGCCGCTGGCGACGCTGACTCTGATCGTCCGGTTTGGAATTGAAAAAAAGCTTACCGGGGTAATAATGTACGTCCAGCACGTCCAGGCTGCGCCGCCCTTGCCGCTCGTCGCTGGCTCGCACGCTTTTCAGCCACCATTCCAGCAAAGTTTCGCCGCCGTGGGCCTGGCGGTCGGCCCCTCCGGTCGCTTTATCCAGAGGCGCGTCGAAAATGCGGGCGGGCGAGGACAGGGCCGGGCCGGTGAGCCGGGCGGTAGCGTCCTGGCTCCGCACCGCTCCGGCGTAATCCAGATAGCGGCTCAGCAGCAGGTCGTAACCGGGGAGGGCCGGTTGGACATCGGTGTGGGTTTCGGCCCACAGGTCCGGCTCGTTATCAATTGTGTAAAAAGCCACCCCGCCCGCGCTGGCCGGGCCGAACCGCTCGACCAGGTGATGCACCCACTCGTCGGCATAAACCGCTCCATCTTTGAGGTCGGGCGGGAAAACCAGTGGCCCTTTTTTAGTCGGAAACATTGGTACGCTGGTACGCTGGCGGTTGGCGGTCGGGTCGTACCCGGCAATTGCTCCGCGTTCGTCCAGGCCCGGCCCGCCTCTGGTTGGCACCCCGACCGAGCGCGTATCGGTGGCGGTATCTTTCGCCACATAGCCCAGAGCCGGGATCGTCAGCAGCATCACGGCTCCCTCGCGCCGCGCTCCAAGCTGAAAGCCGTCCGGTGCGCCTCCCGGTTGGCGTTCGCCAGGGCCGTTGATGTTGTAGTCGGTGTTGGCAAAGAAGTAATCGCGAGCCGCGTTCCAGGCATTACCGATTTCCCAGTTAAACCGACTGGCCGGATTGCCGCCCCAGCGGTTCAGGGTCGTACCGAGGCGGCTCATGTAGGGCGGGCTGGCACTGGCGACGCCGTAGATATAAGGGCTGATCGGGCGGCCCGGCCCGTCCAGACTAACCGCGAGCTTTATATCGGTCGAGCCTAAATCGCTGGCGGCGGCTGGAATTAGCCAGAAGAAGACCACAATCGCCCCTACAACCGCTATCATTCCCAGCCCGGCCAGGCCGATAACCAGGGATCGCCCTTTTCGCCTCTGTTTTTTAATCTGGCTCATTAAGGCTTAAAACTTCTTCGGCCCAAAAAAGAACGGGCCAAACAGGGCGTTCCAACGCAGCTTCAACCGTTCAACTTCGGTCGAAAGCGGGCCGAACGAATACGGTATACGGTTCAAAAGCTCCATTTCGAGAGCCAACCGGGAGTGCGCGGACTGGTTCCCACCAGCACACTATGAATTAGCCGAGAACGGTACCCTGCCTCGTCCAGCTTTGCCAGGGCCGCCTTGACGGTTCTCTCGTCGGTCGAATTTGCCCGGACTGCCAGCACCAGACGGTCGGCCAGCCCGGCACTTTGCAAGCCAAAGGGCGAATCGAGTAGCGGCGGCAAATCCAGCAGAACCAGCGACCCGGCCCCCGGCACCTGACCTAACCGGGCGGCTAAACCGCTTTCGTCCAGTTCCAGCAGGGCCGCACTGAGCCGCGAAGCCGCCGGGCCACCGTTTACCCCGGCCACCAGCACCGCAAGACCCGGCGATGGTTTTTGCACAATATCGTCGAACCGGGCCTTTTCCAGCAGGAGGTCGTGCAAGCCGCCACGGTCGCTCAGGTTGTAATAATTTGCCAGGCTGGGCCGCTCGAAATCTAGCTCGACAAGCAAGGTTAGCTGGCCCATCTCCCCGGCCAGGGTCTGGGCCAGACTGGTCGCCAGGCCGGTACGACCTTCGCCGCGCCGGGCCGAAGTGAGGCCAACCGTTAGCCGAGGCTGTTCGGCCTGACGACTGGCGGCCAGTAAATCCAGGGCCAGCGCGGTTATATCTGCGGCAGTCGGGGCAGTCGAAACAAAAGTAGAAGTTTTCATCGTTTAGCCGCCTCCGCTTCGACCCGCCGGGCCGGTAGGGGACTGGGGGCTGATTGGAGCGGGCGAGCCGGGCGACGGTAGGGCGTGCAGTAGGTCGGTAGGCCAGTCAGGGCGGCCAGTTGCCGGGGATGAGCCAGGCTACGGTCGAAAGTTGCCAGGAAAGCCAGATAAACCAGACCTAACACCAGCCCGGCCAGTCCGCCCAGCAGCCCGAACAACCCTGCACCGAAGAAGCGGGCGGTGCCACTGCGCGTAAGCGGCAGAAAAGGCCGGTCTTCCAGGCGAAAAAGATTGGTGTTGCCCTGGATACCTACCCCTAGAGCCTGTTGTATTGTCTCGATCCGGCCCTGTAGCGCGTCAAGCTGGTTCTGGTAGACCTGGCTCTGGCTGCGCAAGCGGGCCAGTTCGGGTTCGAGGGTGGCGGCCGCCGGGTTGCTGCGCAGGTCGGCCCGGTTCGCCAGATACACCGTGATGGATTTGTTGACGACATCTTGCTGGGCAGTTAGCTCGGTTGTGCGCTTGCGGTAAACCTCGGTGGTGTCCTGGCTCTGAGCCTGCACTTCGGCCAGATAGCGTTCGCGGGCGGCATCGTAAAGAGCCTGGGCCTGGTCGCGGGCTTGCTCCGGGGTCGCGGCCAGCGAACGAACTGTCAAAAGATTGTTGCCGCTAACCTTGATGTTAAAATTCTTCGCCAGAACGTTATTTTCGGCTCCGGCCAGGTAATCCGGCTGAGTCTTACGGACTCGCGCAATAATATTTTCGCGAAAAGAACTCGTTTGGAGCCACTGGTTGAGCCGGTTAGACTGGTTCAGAGCCGAACTAAGCTCCGGGTTGCCACCCAGGTTAATGTCCAGGAAAGTTGGCCGTTCCGTCCAGATGCTTTCTTCGGACTGATACTGCTCGACCTGTTGCCAGCCGATTACCGCCGCCAGGGCGCCGACCAGCACTACAGTTAAAAGCAACCGGGGCCAGTGCCGGAAAAAAGTTTCAAAAACCCTTGCCAAATTTAACCTTACCCTTTTATACCTTAGAACTTTTGCTACACGCTCTGTCTGTGTCGTGCCGAGTTGGGTGAGTCAGGTTCCAAACGGCCCACCTCGCTACTACAAGCGAAAGTTCTAACTTTGTCCGTTAATTAGCTAGTTTCGGCTATTCTAGCAGTCTTCTTTTCACTCTTCAAACGCCGTACCAGCAACTGTCCGCTCTCGAAGTCGGGCAATGACCCGGTCGTAGAAGGATTTTCCAGCCCTACCCCCGACCAGCGACCGGCCAGAACCCGGCTGATGAAAAGAGGATTGCCCACCAGATAGCGTCGCCACAGCCGAAAAGGTTCTTCTTTGAGCCGCCAGGCCCATTCGAGGCCCATCTGCTGCACCTGCACAGGCGCACGCGGCACACGGTCGGCCAGGAAATCGAACAGACCACCCACCCCAAAAATCACCCCGGTTTTGAGGTCTGGCGCGTTGCGTTGTATCCACAACTCTTGTTTTGGCACGCCCATACCCACCAGCACTACGTCCGGGTCAGCCCGGTTGATCTCGGCTACGACCTGGGCTTCCTGGGCCGGACTAAAATAGCCGTGATGGGTGCCGACGACTTGCACTCCCCGACAAAGCCGGGCCAGTTTTTGACCGGCAAGTTCGGCTATCTCGCGCCGTCCACCCAGCAGGAAAACTTTAAGGCCGCCTCGCCGCCCGGACAGTTCAGTGCAGAGTAGCGGAATCATATCGCTGCCGTTCTGGTTCTGGCGATGCGGTAGCCCCAGCTTGCGGGCCGCCCATAGCACGCCTACCCCGTCCGGCAAGAGCAGGTCGGCGGCTTGCAAGCTGGCCCGGTAGTCCGGCGCGGCCACCGAGAGGTTGTAGCAATGGGCATTGAGAAAATAAATAGTCGCAGCGCGGCGTTGGTCAATAAAACCATCTACCGAATTAACCACGTTTTCAGCCGAAACGAGGTCTAAGTAGACGCCTAAAAAGGGGTAACGCACTATCACGCTCATCCTCCCGCAAATCTAGCTCTGAAGCTCATGGATTTCTATCTGTGTGTAGATAAAATAGTTCGTTAGTTCGTTAGTTCTAAGTTAGTTAGTTGTTCTAGTTCCTATTTGATAATAATAACCGTGCGAAAGTCGTTTCCGTTTGGCCCATTCAGCTACAACTTGAGCCAAAATCTCCAACTCCCGGTTGGCAGTATCGCCAGAATGAGCCAGACGACCGGCTCAAGATGAAGCGCGATCAACCCCGCGTGGCGTGCGTTGCCATTCGGTCTCGTGGCGTCCTCGCCGCAAAGCCCGCCCGTACAGGCCAATTTTCCAGAGTACGAAAAACGGGGCCAGTGGTAGCACCCGGTAGACCCGCCCCGGCACCTTCGCCGCAACCAGACTGGCCCCGATGTAAACGCCCAGTTCGGCCAGAATCAGGCTACCCAGGCGGGTCATGCGCCGGTCGGCCAGCCCGATTCCCCCGGCTACTCCCAACCCGCCCATTCCGGCTACGACCGAAATTGGCGGAAAAGCCAGCTCGAACGCACCATCCAGAAGAGCCATTCGCTGCAACGGGTCGGCAGCCCAGGCCCGCAGCAAGGGTGGCCCCCAGCGTCGGATAAGTTCGAGTCGCCCGCTCTCCCAGCGCATTTCCTGCGTGCGGGCTTGCCGGGCAGTGGAAGCCATCACTCCCCACACACGAGCCTGGGGCGCGAAAGCCACCCGCCGTCCGGCCAGCAGCAAGCTCGCGCTCATTTCGGCATCCTCGGCCCGGCTAAAAGCTTTCCAACCCAGCGATTGAACTACTCCCGGCCCGAAAATCATGCCGTTTCCCTTCAGGCCGACCGACAACCCCAACCGTTGTCGGCCCATAGGCCGGGCGTAATTCATCGCGGCCAGGGCCACACACCGCAGGGCGGCCCGCCACGATTCGTCCGGGTTGGCTCCGCCGTAATAAGCCTGCACGATCTCGGCTCCTGCGTCCAGGGCTGACGCCGCCGCGCTCAGAAAATCCGGCTCGACCGTGCTATCAGCATCCAGAAAGACCAGCGCAGTTTCAGAGTCTGTCAGCCCCTCGGCCTCTAGCCGGACCAGCAGCCATCGCAGGGCATAACCTTTACCGCGTTCGTTCGCCTCGTGGCGTTCGTAGACCGTCGCGCCGCCTTCGCGGGCAAGGCGGGCCGTTCCGTCGCTACAATTGTCGGCCACCACACAGACCCGGTAAAGGGTGGTTGGATATGCCAGGCTTGCCAGGCTTGCCAGGGTGCGCCCGATTAACAATTCTTCGTTGTGAGCCGGTATAACGAAAATAAACCGCCGAGTTTGAGGTGTGATGCTATAATGACGGCGGGCGGGCCAGAAAGCTAAAAGAGCGAGAAAAGCCGGATAGCAAAGAGCTAACGCGGTAAGGGTTAGCGAAACTACCGGGATAAGGCCCACAACCTTAAAGAAATTTCGGGCCATTCTACAAGACACGCCTTACTTATTAATTTCCGACTATAGGGCGCAGGCGGCCACACGACATTGAATGGCAGGCATTACTGTTTTGTAAAGATTTTTCCAAACCGTTAAAAATCTTTCACGGTTGATGCTATAATATCACAAGATTTCTATTTCTAAAAGGGTAAAAAGTCCCAAATTTTGAAATTAACAAAAAGATGACCAGTTCGTATAAATTTTTGTTTAGCATTGTAATTCCCACCTACAATCGCTGCGAATCTTTGGCACGAATCTTGCAACGGTTGGCCGACCAGACTCGCCAGGATTTCGAGGTGGTGGTTTCGATTGATGGAGCCAGCGATGGCACCGCCTCCATGCTGGCCCGGCTTGCCTTCGAGTTACCCTACCGCCTGCGCCGGATCGAAGGGCCAAACGCCGGGCCAGCCGTCGCCCGCAACCGGGCGGCAAAACTGGCCGAAGGCCGTTATCTGCTCTTTATTGACGACGATATTGAAGCCGCCCCCGACCTGCTGGAACAGCACGCCGCCAGCCACGCCGCCCAACCCGGCGCGGTCGTGATCGGTGTTACTCCACCGCCTCCCCAGGGTTTATCCAACGCCTGGTCGGTTTACGAAGCTAATATGCTGGAAAAGCACTACCGCAAAGTGCGCGAAGGATACTGGCAGGCTGCCGGGCCGCGCCTGTTTTACACCGGCAACAGTTCAGTCGAGCGAGAGGTTTTCCTGCAACTGGGCGGTTTTGATGTCAACCTCAAACGAGGTGAAGACATCGAGTTGGGCTATCGTTTACAGGCGGCGGGCCTCAAGTTTGTCCTGAACGAGCGGGCCAGCGGCTTGCACTACAACGCACCGCGCAGCCTGGGGCAATGGCTGACCATTCCCTACCGCTACGGTCGGTTAGATGCTTACCTGGACTTGAGTAAAGAACATCGGGGCTTAGTAGCTGGGATCGGCCAGGAATTTCTCGACCGGCACGTTTTGACCCAGAGCCTGGTGCGGTTTTGCCTCGATCATCCCTGGCGCAGCCGCCTGGCCGGTCTGAGCCTGGGTACGCTAGCCCGGCTTGGCACCGGCCCGGCAGCCCGCGCCGCCTGTAGTGCCCTTTACAATTTACGCTACTACCAGGGTCTGGTAGATGAATTAGGGGCAGTCGAAGTCTTCTGGGCGAACACCGACCCGACGCTGGCCCAATTCTACAGCCCAACAGAAGAAAGAGAAGGGCAGCCGAGGCCCGACCCGGTTCCGCCTATCTCGGTAGTGATGGGAACGCGCAACCGGCCTGATAGTTTGCGCACGGCTCTGCAACATCTGCTGGCCTTGCCTTATCCGCATTTCGAGGTGCTGGTACTCGATCAAAGCGACGGAGGCGAATCTGAGGCGGTGGCCCTTTCGTTTGCCGCTTCTCCCCGCCTACGCTACGAACGGTTGGCAAGCCGAGGCCAGAATCGGGCGATCAGTCGAGGCCTCGAACTGGCCCGCCACGACCTGATCGCCCTGACCGACGACGATTGCCGCCCGCACGAAACCTGGCTGCACGAACTGGCCCATATTTTTGTCCAGCGGCCTGAAGTTGGCCTCGTCAGTGGCCGGGTGCAGGCCTGTCCCCACGATCTCAAGAGCGAGTACGTTCCGGCTTTTGATTTCGACAAGCCTCGTTTTATTGGCCGCAAAGCGTTGGAAGAACCGGGCGGCTTTGGAATGGGCGCAAACATGGCCTTGCGGCGCAACCTGTACGAAGCGATCAAACCGCTCGACCTGCAAATCGGCCCTGGCACGCAACCCTTCCCTGCCGGAAACGATCTCGATCTGTGCTACCGGGCGTATAAAGCCGGGTTCATTCACCTGCAAAGCCCCCGCCCCTGGCTGTGGCACGATGGCGTCCGCGTTCAGGCCGACCGCCGCAAGTTGGTAGAAGGTTATAATGTCACTACGACGGCCCTCTACGCTAAATACCTGCGGCGCGGCGACCTTACGGCCCTGCGGTTGCTCTGGGCGAACCTGCTGGCCTCGTTCCGTTATAGCCTGGTTCGGCTGGCCGGGCGGCAACGCTCTTTCGGGTTATACGGCTTGTTTGCCAGTTTAAGAGGCGTCTGGCGGGGCTTACGGGAGCCTTTGCTGCCCCCCACCGACCGCTTTGCCGCTTTTCGCGGCCCGCTGGCGGCTTCCGTAGTTGAAGCGTCCGCCCTGCCACCCCTCACGGTCTCGATTTCAACGCGCAACCGGCCTGCCGACCTGGAACGAGCAATCCGCTCGATCCTGGCAACCGATTACCCGCGCTACGAGCTTCTGGTGATTGACCAGAGTGATAACGACGAAGGCACGACGGCCCGTCTGGTCGAGAAATTGACCCAGGAATACGCCGGACGCAACGGCCTGACAATCCGGCGGTCGGCCAGTCTGCCGGTGGGTCTGGGTTACAGCCATAATCAGGCCGTGCGCGAAGCCGCCCACGAAATCGTCGCCTTCACCGATGACGATTGCCGGGTAGGTAGCGACTGGCTCCGGCGAATAGGCGAAGCGTTCCTGACCCGGCCTGGTCTGGGGCTGTTAGTCGGGGCAGTCCTGGCCGGGTCGCACGACCGGGATGCCGGATTCATTCCGTCCTTCAACGGCTTTCGGGCCGGGCCTGGCTCACTCTGGCGATACTGCCAACCGGGACGGGCTGGAATGGGCGCGAACTGTGCCGTGACCAAAACGGCTTTTGCCCTTTCCGGCCCCTTCGATGAAGCTCTCGGTAGCGGTAGCCGCTTCAAAAGCAGCAACGATATTGACTTTTTCTACCGGGCCTGGCGGCGCGGCCTGACGGTCTACTATGACCCATCCTGCCGGGTCTGGCACGATGGCTTCCGCAGCTACGAGACGGTCGGGAACCTGAACGCCCGCAGCTATTTCGGGCTGGGTACCAGTTTTGGCAAGTATGTACGTTGCAAAGACCCTCTGGCGGCCTTCTGTCTATTTAGCTGGTTCGCTATTACCGGCGGGCAGGCTGCTCTTTACGCCCTGCCCCGCCTCATGAACGGACGCCGCCCGCTTGGTTTGGGCAATTTGCGAAGCCTGAGCCAGGGTTTGCGCCAGGCTTTCAAGGCTCCGATCAACCGGCAATGGGGCGTTTTCCAGGTCGAGCATGCCGAACTGCGAAGCTGGCGCGACGACACCCGGCCTTCCACTTCTACTTCCACAACCGCTCCGCACGAGCAACCCTGACCAGGCCAGGGCCGTTTGAAAAACCGGGCTTAACATTCAGGCGTTTTTAGTCGTCTGAACACTTTTTTTCTGGCTCTATTCTACATCCCTCTCAAAAACTTACCCCTCAAATTAACTACACCAAGATGAAAATGGCTATTGACAGACTTAAAAAAGTCGTCTACAATTTTAGCAATCGTTTGCGCAAACGTTTTACGTAGGAAATGCGGCTTTTCAAATAATTTTTTTCAATTTAATAAAACAATGGCGACTATCAAAGACGTAGCCGAACATGCAAAAGTTTCTGTCACTACAGTTTCGCATGTCGTAAACAAAACTCGCTATGTCAGTCCCGACCTGGCGAAGAGAGTTTTGGAAGCGGTAAAAGTGGTCGGATACCAGCCAAATGCTTTAGCTCGAAGTTTGCGCAGTAAGCAAACCAAAACTTTAGGCATGATTGTGCCGGATAATTCCAATCCTTTCTTTGCCGAAATAGCCCGCTATATCGAAGATGAAAGCTTTGCGCAGGGTTACAACGTTATCCTGTG
>JBBRBE010000073.1:0-28449 GCA_038206175.1 Chloroflexia bacterium | reverse complement strand
TAATCGGCCAGGGCCAATTTTCAGCAAAAGTTTGAGGGCTAATAAAAAGAGCTACGGCTCCCGCCACGACTGGCACTCCCAGCACCCCGGCCAGCCCGCGAACAAAACCTAACCGCCCGTCGTCGGCAGGTACAAAAGGTGGCGGGCTAACGACGCGCTCTTGCCTACGCCATAACAGGATTACACCGGGCGGAAGTATAAAGTAAACTAAAGTCCAGGCCCAGGTCAACGGGTAGAGCCAGGAAAACTTATCGCTATGCAGGAGAGTCGCTCCTAAAAGACCTGCCCCCAGCCCAAAGAACGGCCACATCAAGATGCGTACTGACCGCCAGTAGCGGGCCGCAAAGAGGGCCAGAGCCGAGGCCACTACTCCAGTCAGGTATCCGGCTCCCATAAAAGCCGCGTTGATCGGCGGTTTGATTGACCAGGCGTAAAGAGTTTCGGCCAGCCAGGGAGTGCCATAGAGAAAAAGACCGTTAGCGCAAGCCAGCAAAAACGGCAGCCAGACCCATCGGCGCACTTCGGGCAATAAAAGCTCAGGCTGAACTGGCTCAGGTACTTTGTCCAGATACTTCGGGTTTTGGCGGCGGCTTTCCATAAAGATATTTTTCGTATTCCTCGGTCTGATCGGCTTCAGTAATAACAGCCAGCACATTGTTAAGGGGAATCAGTAGCCGGGTTGGGCCGGTTGGAAAGGCGACTTCAGTTTCAGTTGAGGTCAACCCTAAGTCGGCCAGATTCAACGGCTGAACCAGGCGATAATCAATCCAGGTCGTCATCACCACGAAAGACCCACTCAAAACCCGATGTCCGGCGACTGGCTGAGCCAGCACAATCAAACCATCTTCTACACGCATTCTCTCTACTACTCCTTAGTCTTAAATACCTTTTAGCTGTGAAAAGAGTAGCGGATAGATCGAGTAAATGCGTATAGGAACCCCTATATATATAGCGAAAGAGAGCCTAAAAACCAGAAATAAGGGTGGATCAGCCGGGCAGATGAGATTTTAGCCAGTTGCGCTCCTGGGCGTAAGTAGCGGCCTGAGTGCGGGTTTCACAGCCAAGTTTGCTCAGGATACGGCTAACGTGTAGCTCAACCGTACCTTCGGCAATCAACAAAGCCGCCGCAATTTCCTTGTTAGTGAGGCCGCCGCTAAGCTGAATCAGCACCTGCACCTCGCGCCGGGTCAGTCCCTCGAACGGGCGACGCTGGGTTTCGAGAGTTGCCCGGCGTTTGCTCTGCCCGGCCAGGTGACTCTCCTGGCGCAACAGCGCAATTTCGGCCAGTCCTTCGCGTACTTCAAGCCTCTGATACAACGTGACTGCACGATCCAGGAGGCTCTCGGCTTCTCGACGCGCAGTTTTATCCGTTTGAAAATGAGTTAGCAAAAGCGTGGCCCGGCGCACATCGCTGAGAGCCTGCTGGTAAGGCCGTCCGAGACTGGCCCAACTTGCGGAGGCTTCCTCTAACATCTGGCGGGCCTGCGGATATGCTCCTTCCGCCGCACTCAGCACGCCCTGCCCTTCGAGGTAAATCGCCTGAGCCAGGGGATTACTGCTATGGGCAGCGAGCTGGGCGAGATGATTCAGCCATCGGCGACTATGCGCCAGGTTGGAATAATCGGCGTAGAACTTGAGGCCGTCCAGCAAGATTGGCAGCATCGTACCCCGGTCGTCGGTCGTTTGCCAGCGTCTCAACACTTGCTCGAAATAAACTTCGGCGGCCTGAGGCTGTTTGAGAGCCACTTGCAAACGGGCGCACCCCCACAGGGCCGGTGCCGCATACGCAAATTGGAGAGTTTCAACCAGTGGTAAGGCTTTTTCTAAATGCGTCTGGGCCGCTTCCAGTTCGTGACGGGCAATCAGGAGATGAACCAGAGTCACCCGGTAGAGGGCATTTACGGTCGGAATGGGTATTGTCTGGATACCCCCCTCTAGCTCCTTGAGAGCTTCCGACCAGTTTCCGGTATAGTAATAGTAAAATCCTTTTAAATTCGTCATCGGCGGTAAGCCAGAGCGAGCCTCGTAAGCATTCAATTCGGTGATCAAGTCGGCGGTCTGCTCGTGCGCCCCGCAATCGAGCAGAGCCAGCAAATAGGCCCCGTAAGTAAGCATCGCCAGATCAGGCAAACTATAGTTCCGGGCGAAATCCAGCACCTGCCGGATAGAGGTCATACCTGCCTCTATTTCCACCGAACTACCACCCGCTTCGACCAGTGAAACACCCTCGGCCAGGTTACGCATTTGTAATACGGCAAAGCGGGTCGGCTCGTCCGCCACCTGGTCGGCCAGGCGGCGACTACGTTCGAGCCACATAGCGGCGCGGGCGTGCTGGTCGGCCAGAGCCAGACCACAGGCGGCCTGACAGTATACGGCCAGAACCGTCACATCCGGGACGGTAGCCGGGTCGTCAAAAAGAGCCGTCGCCGCCGCTTCTTGCTCTTGCAGCAGGCGGTCATGCTGCGGTGGGTCGAAAAACCAGGCCAGCAGGGTTAAATCTACGATCACTTTGACTACCTGACGGTGCTGGCCTAATCGCTGGTAGCCTTCCTTAGCCTCGTTAAGCCAGCCCAGCGCGGCTTTGACATCACCCACCGCCAGCCCTAACTGCCCCAGACGGTGTAACAGTTGCAGCCGCTCGTTCTCCTGGTCGCCTTCGGGCGGGCTTTCTTTGAGCGAGGCCAGCGCAATTTGCAGGTAGTACCGTTCCTCGGCAAAGGCAAACAAACTCCGCACACGCGCCGCTTCTTGCAAAGCGTAAGGTCTGGCTCTGTGAGGGAGGCCGGCCAGCCAGAAATGCTCGGTTATCAAATAGGTCAGCCTGGTTTGAGCGGTAGTGGCGGCCTCGGCTTCCAGTAGTTCGGCCACCGCCCGGTGACGGGTGCGCCGTTCGCGGGCCAGCATGTCGCCATAGATAGCCTCACGAGTGAGCGCGTGGCGAAATTCGTAAACCTCGTTTTCGCCCTCGCCTTTACCCACCCTCTCAGCCTGACTACCCTGGTTCATGGGTTCGGACGGAACCGAATTAACCTCGTTAATCAATTGCAGGGTGGTCGCCCGCCGCAAAACAGCCAGTAACTCGCGTTCGCCCAGCCCGACCAGTCCGGCCAGTCGGTCGAAATCGAAACGCCGTCCCATTACGGCAGCGTATGCCAGCACTTCCTGGTCAACCGAAGGCAAACCGGCTACCCGCTCGACAATCGAAGCTTTGATCGAAAGCGGCAAATTCAGGACAAGGCCCGGTTGCCGCAACCATTCGCCATCTTGCAACTTCAACTGATCGAGGGCGGCTAAAGCTCCTAAGAGTTCTTCAATAAAGAAAGGATTGCCTTCGTCGCGTTCGTAAAAGAGCCGGGCGTACTCCGGCGAAACCGGCTGACCCAGGATACTCGTTAGCATCTGGGCGTGTTGATCCTGGTTGAGCGGAACCAGTTTTAGCTCCTGTAACTGGCGACGCTGGTTTAGCTGCATCAGCAAGCGACCCAGAGCCGGATATTGCGGTAGGGCATCTGGTCGGTAAGTGCCGAGGATCATAAGCGGGCAGGGTTCGGCCTGCGGACTGTTGAGACCAAGCTGGCGGGTCAGGAAAGCCAGTAATTCAAGACTGGTTTCGTCGGCCCAATGCAAATCTTCCAGCACCAGCAGCACCGGCCCGGCCTGGCTCCCGATCAGGGTTTGCAGCCCGGCCAGGATAATTTGAAAGAGGAAGCGTTGCCTTTGGGCCGAATCACTCGACGCGGGTATGGGGGTCGGGGTCAGGCCAGGGAAAGAGCTTTGCAATTCGGGCAAGAGGTGGATCAGATAAGGCAAGGCGGCGGGTGCTTCAAGCGGTCTGCCGCCGACCAGGGGACTAAAGTAACGGCGGAAAGCGTCCAGGAAAGGCCCAAAAGCCAGAGCTTGTTCGCTCAAACTGGCCTGGCCCAGCAACACCAGAGGCGGTTGAGCCTGGTCTGCCACAACGCTTTGGGCCAGAGCCTGGCTCAACCGCGTCTTACCCAACCCGGCTTCACTGGCAAGCAAAATCAGGCGCGGATGGCCTTGCGCCGCTTCTGCTAAAACCTGCCTCAGTTGTTCAAGTTCGCGTTCCCGTCCGATCAGTTCCGCACACAGCAGTGGTCTGGAGATCAGTAGGTCGTGCATAGCCGCCACCCTTACAAGCCATCTACCCTTAAGAAATGTGTAAGAAATTAGTTTCCCGTAATAAGACTATTATACTGCCCTTCCCGGCTTTTCACAATCAAATTTTCAGGTCATAAATATAGGATTTCCTACAAGTCTCAAATCTACTTTGCTGATACCTTTCTTACAGAACCGATACGCAAACACTAATACGGCTTTGCGAATTGTAAACAAGGGCCAACTCAAGGTTTGTCGGAAAAGCTTTACCTGGTTTTGAAATCTCACCTGTAGCGACGACCGGAAGTGTTCCCAAAAATGGCCTGGGTGGTCAGTAGAGGTGAAATAAAAATGAAATTTCTGAGAGCGTAGTTGTTTTGCGATTAGATCAATTCGGGCTGTTTGGAGTTAACCGGTTGTTTTAGCTAACTCCAGGCAGACCAAAAAGTATCCTGAAAGGAGCTATTCATGAGCTTGAGCAACAAAGTGTTGCGCTGGGTATCTGGCAGTGCGGTAATTATGCTGCTGGCAGCCTTGATGACTGCTTTAACCGGCAGCACCACCGATGCGGCGGCTAACTACGATGACAAATATACTTTTGAGATGATTCCATCTTCGGCGGCGATCAAAACCTGTCTGCCCCGCGCTTCGGCGAAAGTAAGTATCAAGCAGGTCAAAAACGGCCAGACCATGACCCTCAGCGTGAACGGTCTGGCCCCGGATGCCGATTACGATTTCTTTGTTCTCCAAAAGCCCGATGCCAAGTTTGGCCTGGCCTGGTACCAGAGTGACCTGCACACCAACAGTAAGGGTAACGGTATGGCTACCATGCGCGGCATTTTTAGCGAAGAAACCTTTACTATCTCGCTCGACACTATTACTACCAAAGGCCGCGAGGGTAACGACCAGACCGGCGCGAAGTTCGGCGCGGTCAATATGTACCACCTCGGCCTGTGGTTCAACGACCCGTCAGTACCCTTCAAGCTGGGTTGCGAACCCGGCGCGACCCAACCGATTGTTACACCTTTCAACGGTGAGCAGAAAGCCGGTATCCAGGTTTTGAATACCAGCAACTTCGAGCTTAACGCTGGCCCCCTCAAAAACGTTAAGCCCTAACTTTTAGCAGGTAGGTCGCCAGGAGAACGACGAAAGCCGCTCTCCTGGCCCTTCTTCCCGGTAGAAGTAGAAGAACAAATCAAAGAACAAAATAAACATATCCTTTCTTTCAGAAGTCACCAGTAAATTTTTAGAAACGAATTTTGAAAATACCTGTCCGCAGGTTGGACAAACATTTAAGGGCAGTAAAAGGTCATTCTTTAGAACTTTTTATAAGATGCCTTTATTGCTAAATTTATTCAATTCAATTAGGTGGGTTTATTAGTTCGTACCCGTGGGTGAAGCGAGGTACTTAATCTAAAGGAGAGATCAGTGTTAATAAACAAAAACATTCAAAGACCTCGGAGAATTGCTTTTAAGGGTAGTCTGGGCTTGATCCTGGCTTCGCTCGTGCTGAGCCTGGCTCTGGCGGCCTGCGGGGATAGCCCGACCGCCACACCTGACGTCACCACTGCCGCGGCTGCCCCTACTACAGGCGGAGCGGGTGCCTCTACCAGCGCGGCGGCTAATCCGGCAGTACCCGCCACCATCAACGTAGAAATTGCCAGCTTCAAGTTTAACCCGGCTGAAATTACGGTCGCTGCCGGTACGACCGTCATCTGGACTAACAAAGACTCCGCCAAGCACAATGTAATCGCCGATGACAAATCTTTCGAGTCGCCGACCCTGGAAAAGGGAGCTTCTTATAGCCACAAATTCGAGACGGCGGGAACAGTAGGTTACTTTTGCAGCTTTCACGGTAGTCCCGGTCAGGGTATGGCCGCGAAGCTAATCGTTACTGCTGCGGCTCCCGTTGCCGGAGCAGTAACAACGGCGGCCCAGGCCCAGGTTGTTCCGACAACCGCCGCCCAAACGACAGCCAGTGCCGTCGCTACTACTACTGCCGCGCCGACAGTTGCCCCGGTCACGACGGCCCCGCCCGCCCAGACCCAGGCTCCCCAACCGGCAGCCAACGGCGCATTAATCGGCACGATTAACTTCCGCGACGATGTGCAGCAAACCGACCAGCTTGTAATCAACCTGGAAACGCTTCCGGCGGCTCCCACGGGCCGGGTCTTCTTTGGCTGGCTGCTCAACACGGCAGGAGCTAATAACATCAACCTGGGACAGTTAGTGGCGGGTGCTAACGGGGCGGTCAGTCTCAAATACCGCGAACCTAAAAATGCTAACCTGCTGGCAAACTACGACAAATTTATCATTACTACCGAAGCCCTCGACCCAACACCGAGTGCGCCCTCCGCCAGCGTAGTCTATAGCGGCCAGTTGCCCGGCCCGTCTTTAATCCACATCCGGCACTTGCTGGTCAGCTTCCCGGCAACACCGGGCAAGATTGGGCTGGAAGTCGGCTTGCGAAACCAGGCACAGGAATTGCGCCGCCAGGCCGAGTCTTTGCGGGATGCTCAGCAGGGCAGCAATCTACCAGAAATAAAGCTGCGAGCCGAGTATCTGGTCAATTTGATCGAAGGCTCGAAGGGTCAGGACTATGGCGACCTGAACAAAGACGGCAAAGTGCA
The DNA here is from genome assembly GCA_038206175.1 of Chloroflexia bacterium. GTDB lineage: Bacteria > Chloroflexota > Chloroflexia > Chloroheliales > Chloroheliaceae > 54-19. The sequence goes on along the minus strand of JBBRBE010000073.1, from coordinate 21,703 downwards.
AAACACGGGTGATGGCTACGGCCTTCTGAAGAACGGCGATCAGCTAGGCTACCTGGACGGCTCTAAAGAACACGCAGGTCTCGCCGCCAAAGCCGAAGGCGCGACCGAAGACATCAAACTCCACGCCGGACACGTCGGCATTACGGTGGACAACGCTTCGGGCTGGGTTACAGCCATTCGGGATCGTTCGCTCTCGCTCTTAAAGGCTACCGAGTTGACCGCCACCGAACCGCTTGTGCGGGAAGTGCTGGTACTGGCGAACCAGACCGTCCAGGGAGTAGACCTCAAGGGGGACGGCCAGATACAGCCAGTTCCCGGTAGCGGCGGAGTGCTGACGAGTTACCAGCACGCTCAACTAATGGCGGCTATCCCGGTCAAAGCAACCGCGACCGACCCGGCGGCCCCGGCGGCGGCAGCCCCGACCACCGCTCACGACCACGGAGCCGAACCTCCCACGACCGCTCCGCCGGCCTACGGCACAACCGTGGCGGCAGTTACGACGGCGGCAGCCCCGGCAGCGGGCGCAGCCCTCGGTGGCCCCGGTCAGGAAGTCAAGCTGAATATCAGCCAGTTCAAGTTTGGCACCGGGCCACTCACGATCAAAGCGGGGACGAAAGTAACCTGGACAAACCAGGACACTGCACCCCACACGGCGACGGCAGACAATAGTTCCTGGGATAGCGGTACTTTGCAGAAAGGCCAGAGCTTTAGCTTCGTCTTCAACAAGCCCGGTCTGGTGAAGTACCACTGCGAAATTCACCCTAACATGATCGCAACTATCACGGTCGTATAGTCCGCTAAGGGAGGCGCAAAAGGCCCAGGCTAAAGGTGTATCGAACCCGCTAGGGTTGCAGTACACCTTCAGTCAGCCGGATATTCTTCAATAGAGTCGGTTATCGTCAGCTACTATTTTCATTTGTTGTTTAATACGAGCAGATTAGATTAAAAAAGAGAGCGCAGCGATGGTAAATCTAAAAACAACCAGCCTGGCTATTCCAAAAGTCGGCCTCATTCTGGGCGGGTGGGGTCTGGTATTGTTGCTAGGCGGGGTAATGAGCCAATGGTTTGAGCTAAAAGTTGATTTTGTACTGTGGTTGTGGGGAGGCGTCACCTTGCTTGGCCTGCTGGCGCAAGGGTTGGGAATGGTGCGAGGGCTGGGCTTGAACCTGAGCACCTGGTTGATTTTGATCGTGGTAGGCTGGTTGCTTACTTTTTACGTAATAAAGTTCGAGAACGGGGCGCACTCCGACCTGTTCGGCGATTTACCGGGCCTCTGGCTGCTGTTGCTGAGTATGGGCTACGTCGCCACGGCTTTTCAGGTCAGTAAACTTTTCCTGGGCCTGGCTGGATTGCATCTGCTGGTCGGCTTCTTGATGGAACTCTCTATCCGGCAGGTGTTAACCCTCGACTTTCTCGATCTCTACTCGTCAATTATCTTTGGCCTGGTGTCCGGCCTACCCCTTTTAATAGCCGCCTGGCCGGGCTGGTATAAAACCCAGACGCAAGAGCAAGCAGACCCCGTTCTAAATATGACCGGGCAAAGAACCTGAACTCGCGGGCAGACATAAATAAGAAGGCCAGGCTGTTCTCCTATTAATAGGAGAACAGCCTGGCCTTCGCCGCGAGAGGCTTGATCGGGGTCTGGCACTATCCGGGTTATTCCTCAGGCATAACCATTGCGGCACCCGTATTGTGGACGAAACGTTGATTTTCAACAAAATCGAGCGCGTCGTCGAGGTCCTGGGCCGAGATGGTAAAGCCAGGGGGAGGAGCCGTTTGGCCGCTTGCGATCAGCCGCGAGAGCGCGTTAAGGGCGGTTCGGTTGCAAAATACCCCGATCTCCGCTCCCGACCAGCCTTCGGTCTGGCTGACCAGTCCTTCCAGCACTTCCGGCCCGGAGATGGGCTTTGTAGCCATGTGAATTTGCAGGATTTTCAGGCGGGTAGGGGCATCGGGCATCCCAATTTCAATCTTGGTGTCGAAACGACCGGGACGCAAGAGGGCCGGATCGAGCATATCGGGCCGGTTGGTTGCCCCGATCACAATTACGCCGGTTGAGGGCGATACGCCGTCCATCTCGGTCAGGAGTTGCGCTACCACGCGCTCGCTTACCGGGTCGTGACCGCCTTGCGAGCGAATCGGGGCCAGGGCGTCCAGTTCGTCCAGAAAGATGATGCACGGAGCCGAAGTGCGGGCCTTCTTGAAGATTTCGCGCACGGCCTTTTCACTCTCCCCAACCCATTTTGAGAGTAGTTCCGGCCCGCGCACCGTTATAAAGTTGATCCCGCCACGACTGGCGATAGCCTGAGCCGCCAGGGTTTTACCGGTACCGGGCGGGCCGTAGAGCAGTACGCCTTTGGGCGGCCTGGCTCCAACCTGGGCCAGCAGTCCGGCGTAGCGGATCGGCCACTCGACCGCCTCTTGCAAAGCCTGTTTGACCTCTTCCAGCCCGCCGACATCTTCCCAGCTTACGTTGGGTACTTCGGTGTAGAACTCGCGGAGTGCGCTCGGCTCGATTTCAGCCAGGGCGGTGCGAAAGTCGGTCATCTGCACCTGCAAGCTTAGAAGTTGGTCGAACGAAAACGCTCCTTGCACGAACTCGAAATCAGGAAAGAGCCGCCGCAGAGCGGCCAGGGCTGCTTCGCGGCAAAGGGCGGCAAGATCGGCTCCGACAAAACCGTGGGTGATGTCGGCCAGGTGTTCCAGGTCGAAATCTTCGGCCAGGGGCATCCCACGAGTATAAATGCTCAGAATTTCGCGTCGCCCGGTGCGGTCAGGCACTTTGATCCCGATCTCGCGGTCGAAGCGGCCCGGACGTCGCAAAGCTCCATCCAGGCTATCCGGCAAATTGGTCGCGCCGATCACGACGACCCGGCCACGGGCCTGCAATCCGTCCATGAGAGCCAATAGCTGTGCTACTACCCGCCGGTCTACCTCGTGGAAAGCCTCGCTACGTTTGGGAGCGATTGCGTCAAGCTCGTCCAGGAAGATGATACTGGGCGCGTGAGTCTGGGCGTCCTGAAAGATTTTACGCAGATGCGCTTCGCTCTGTCCGTAAAGGCTGTGCATAACCTCCGGCCCGTTGACGCTGATAAAATAAGCGTTGGCTTCGCTGGCGACCGCCTTTGCGATCATGGTCTTGCCCGTACCGGGTGGGCCGTAAAGCAGCACTCCCTTTGGAGCCTCGATACCGAGCCGCTCGAAAACTTCAGGATGCTTGAGCGGTAGCTCGATCATTTCCCGGATGCGACTTAACTCGCGGGAAAGCCCGCCGATGTCCTCGTAAGTCACGCCTGAAATATTCCGGCGTGGCTGAGTAGGCCGGGCCAGACGACCATTTTCAGCTTTCGTATCGCGCAGGCGTACCGCCGAAGCCGGCCCGACTACGAGGGGGCCACCGGGCGGGCTGGCCTCTTCGACTAAGAATTCCTGGAAGCTAGTGCCAAACAAGTTGATCCGCACCACGCTGCCAACCTCGACTACCAGACCCTCGAACAACCGCTTGAAGTACATCGAGTGGCGGTTAGTGCTGAACTGCTGCCAGTTGCCGCCGCCAATCGGGGCGACAACCAGGGTACGGGCCTGCACTGTTGGCAGTAGGCGCACACTGATTTCGGTTTCCAGGCCCGCGCTGCAATTCGCCCGCAAGATGCCATCCATCTGGATCAGGTGGCGGCCCCGGTCTTCGACGTAAGCGGGCAACACTTTGGCGGCGGTCGTCCCATTCTCACTTCTTAATTCCACGACGTCCCCGACCATTGCGCCCAGAGCCTGCATATCCGCCGGGTCAATTCTAACTACCGTGCGCCCGGCGTCTTTCGGCAAAGCCTCGGCTACTCGCAACAGCACCATCTCTTCTACCGACATGCTAAACCTTTCTAGTATCCTCTATTCCCCATTTTCAAGCTTTTAAGCTTTCTTAAAGCGCAGTTCTAACACGCCGTTGCGGTACTGCTGGCGGAGCGAAGCGGGTTCGACCGGGGCGGGCAGTAAAAATTCTTTGTGATAAGATTGGCCGTTCGTATCCGTAGCGGTCAGGTTGAGGATGTCGTGATCGACTCGCGCCCAGACCGAATCGGGCAACAGACCGGCATGTTCGGCCACCACTACAATTTCGCCGCGCAGAGGTTCGTCAAAAATGTCTACCGCAAGATCGCGGCCAGGGCCGTCGCTCGGTTCGATCTCATTATCGCGTTCGGCCTGGGGTTGAACCTGTTTTTGTTCGGTGGGACGGCCCCAATTCCAGCGTGCAGAGCTTTTGGCGGCTTCTGTATTCTGAGCCTGGGCCGGTTCTTGGGCTACGTAAGCTTCCGGTGCAGGCTGGGTGGGTTTGGGTTGGGTAGCCTGGGCCAAACGCTCTTTGAGGGCGTTGGAACGTTCACGCAGGCTAAACCAGTATTGGTTCAAAGTTGTTTCGAGGTTAGCCTTAAACGCCCCTGCTTGCAAGCGGGTTAGCTGTTCCCGCACGGTTTCTTCGACCCCGCTTCGCCTGAGCATCTGGACAAATCCCTCGGCCAGGTTCGAGGGAATCAGTTCGCCACTGACCGTCTGGCGCGGGGCGGTCTGGCGTTCGACTTCATCCAGCACGGCCAGGATTTTGTTGATCTCCTTGAGGGTTTCGCTAACCTCGCGCAGCAAAAGCGAAGTTACGAGCGTACCAAAAGCGTTAGGCCGGGCAGTCGAAGCGGGCGGCATGTCATCATAAAGCTCAACCAGGTCCAGGCCCGGCTCTTCTACCGTGATTTTCTCGGCAGGCTTTGAAAAATTCTCCAATGTCTTCTCCTTCTCCTTGTGGCTACTCTCCCGGTAGCCCGATTCCTACAGGACGGCTTAAAAGGGCGGATTTGGTCTATAATAACAGCTAAGAGTTCTTTTTGACATCCTACAACACCAAATCTTTCGCTTTCTCTACGCAAAACACGCAATTTTGTTTGGTTTTAGGAACAACTTTTGCACTTTCTAATTCTGACGGCAGTACCGATTTAAACAGGCTAAGGACATCCGCTAGAGGACATCTTAATTAATGGAAGAAAAAGAGTTTGCAACTTCGGAAAGTTACCCGGAGCTTGAAGCGGCGCGTAGCCAGTTCGAGGATTTTGTAACTGCAATACCGGCGCAGGGCCAGATTGTGATCTTGTGCGATGGCGATGTGGACGGACTGGGGGCCGGAACGGTATTGTGGCATTATCTTTTGCGAAGTGGGATAGCCCCGGAGCGATTAGAAGGGATGCACACGCCCAAAGGCGGCAACGCTTTTACCCCGGCAATGCAAGCGATGGTAGCCGCAACCAGGCCAGCCTGTCTTTTCGTGCTTGACCTGGGTATCCGCGATTATGACATTGCTCTCGGCGTACCGACCCTTTTCGTAGATCATCACCGGCCCGAAGGTCAACCGCCCGGCAGTCGGGTCTTTACTGGCTACCAGTGGCGACCGGTACCAACTTCCAGTTTGCTAACATACCTCCTGTGTAGCCGGGACGCTCGTGTAGCCGACCGCGCCTGGGCTGCCGCTATCGGCAACCTGGGCGATCTGGGGCCGGAATATCCCGACCTGCAAGAGGCGGCCCGCGCCCAGAAACAAAAGTACATCCGCGAGGCAACCAGTTTACTAAATGCGGCCAAACGGTCGAGCGACCCGGAGGAGGCCGTCCCGGCCGCTTTCAAAGCTTTGCGCGAGGCGGCCTCGGCCCGCGAATTAGTCGAAGGGGATAGCCCGGAGTTAGGGCTGCTGCGCGAATTCAAGGCCGAGGTAGGGGCGGCCCTGGCCGAAGCCAAACGGGTTGCGCCACGCTTTAGTCGCCACGAGAAAGTCGCCCTCTTGCGCTTCGATAGCCCGGCCCGCGTCCACCCCCTGCTGGCTCAAAGCTGGCGCGGACGCTTGCCAAAATATGTTGTGCTGGCGGCCAATGGCGGTTACATGCCCGGCAAAGTTAGTTTTAGCGCACGTACCAACCTCGACCTGAATTTGCTGGATTTCCTGGCTCACCACGGCCAACAATTAGTGGGAACCGAAGCCGAATACGGCCACGGCCACGACAAAGCGACCGGCGGTACTCTCAGCACCGCTAATTTTGAACGCCTCCTTGCCAGCATGGGCTTTGAATAACGGCGGCGACCGCAGATTTGAATACGGCGTTTGCACACCTGATTGTTCCTAGACCCTGCATTTCTTTTGTCTAATTCCTTTGACAGTCAGCCGGGCCGAATGATACAATTAAAGATAATCAATATTTAAACTTGATGACCTATATCTGTGCGCTCGTTTCGACATGGCTTTAGTTACTTTTTGGAATTATCAGAATACGTGCAACTTACGGGGTGCGCGTCGTCTGGCTACTTAGGATGGTCAGGCGCGGAGTGATCTATGGGCATCCAACTCTTCATCCGTTTGGTAGGGATGGGCTTGTTCGCGGTGTTGGGCTGGCAAATTGGGACGGCAATTGATAATACACCCGACCAGATTCGTTATGTGCTGCTTCTGGCGTTGGCCGGGGCCGCTCTGGGCGCGACTACCGCTCCCTACCTGACCCTGGCTCCTTTTAACTGGGCGCGGCGGCGCCTTAAAATCCTCCCGGCGGTAGACCTGATCGCAGGTGGCGTCGGTCTGATGGCAGGGTTGATCGTAGCGGCTCTTTTGACCTTGCCGCTGGCTCGGCTGCCGGGCATCCTGGGAGCTTTTTTTCCGTTCCTGGCGGCAATTGTATTTGGCTACCTCGGCATCGCTATTATGGTGTTGCGGAAGCGGGAAATTTTCGAGTTTTTCGGCCTGAACCGGGCCGCCAACGCCGTAGACGCCGAAGCCCGTGGCAATAACGCTTTTGCCCGCTCGATCCTGGTGGACACCAGCGCGATTATTGACGGGCGGATCGCCGACGTGAGCCAGACCGGGTTTGTCGAGGGAACGCTGATCATTCCACGCTTTGTTCTGAACGAATTGCAGCATATCGCTGATAGCTCGGACGCGCAACGGCGCAACCGGGGACGGCGCGGCCTGGAAATGCTCAATAAGCTGCGTAAAGACTCGATTGTACCTATCGAGATTTCCGATATTGACACAAACGATGTCACCGAGGTAGACGCCAAGCTAATCAAAATCGCCAAAGCCAACCACTTTCCCCTGATCACCAACGACTACAACATGAACCGGGTGGCTGAATTGCAAGGCGTGAAAGTGCTAAACGTCAACGAACTGGCCCAGGCAGTCCGCCCGGTAGTGCTTTCCGGCGAAGAACTGCTGGTCACGATCACCCAGGAAGGCAAAGAAATGGGCCAGGGTCTGGCCTACCTCGACGATGGCACCATGATCGTAATCGAGAACGGACGACGCTACATAAACCAGGAAGTGACGATCCAGGTCACGCGCACGCTCCAGACCGTCGCGGGCCGCATGATCTTTGCCCAGGTGCGCGTGGGCAATTCTAACCCGCCGCGTGACTGGAACCACAATGGCAATCACCCCTGAGACCCACCTGAGTCCTGAGTTCTAAGTTTTGAGTAAGGAGCCAAGCGATAGGCCGCTATGACGAAGGATTTATGACTGATCAACCTCGAAACCCTGAACCGGGAGCCAGGAATTTACAAGCCAGTGCCGTAATCGTCGCGGCGGGGCGTAGTAGCCGCATGGCCGGGTTGGACAAGCAATTTGCCCTGGCTGGCGGGCGTCCGCTCCTGGCTCACACCGTGGCAGTCTTCGAGCAGAGCCAGCTAATAGATCAATATGTGGTCGTGCTGAGTGCCGAAAATTTGCTGCGCGGGCGGGCGTTGGCTTTCGAGGAGGGCTGGCAAAAGCTGCGCGGTTTTGTGGTGGGCGGAGCGCGGCGGCAAGATTCGGTCTGGAATGGCCTGGTCGCGCTGGGTGAAGGGTCGCCAGGGCCAACCTGGGTGATGATCCACGATGGAGCGCGGCCTTTTGTCACCGAGCAAATTCTAGCCGATGGGCTGGCGGCGGCACAGCAACACGGGGCGGCAGTAGCGGCAGTACCGGTTAAAGATACGATCAAGCTGGTCGAAAGTGACACGCTCCAGGTGCGTGAAACTCCGCCCCGCGAGAGAATGTGGGCGATCCAGACCCCTCAAATCTTCCGCTACGACCTGATTGTGGCGGCGCATCGGCTGGCCCAGGAGCGTGGCAGCGATGTTACGGACGACGCGATGATGGTGGAATTGGCCGATAAACCGGTCAGCGTCTACCGGGCGGCTTACACCAACATCAAAGTAACTACGCCGGACGACCTGGAAGCGGCCCGCCACATTTTCTCTGCTTCTGCTGCTGCCGCCCCGCAACCTGTCACCACTCCGACCCCGGCAACTCCGGCCTTGCCCCGGATGCGGATCGGTCAGGGATATGACGTGCATCGGCTGGTCGAGGGCCGACCGCTGATCCTGGGCGGGCTGACAATCCCTTTCGAGAAAGGGCTGGACGGTCACTCGGACGCGGATGTGCTGACCCATGCTATCATCAACGCTCTTTTAGGAGCGGCGGGCCTGGGCGATATTGGCCGCTACTTCCCACCCACCGACCCGGTGTATAAGGGTATTTCAAGCCTGCAAATGCTGCGCGAGGTCTACAGCCTGGTGCAAGAGCGTGGCTGGACGCTGGCGAACCTGGATGCTACGATTGCCGCCCAACGTCCCAAACTTGCCCCCTACATCCCGGCTATGCGCGAAAAGCTGGCCCACACCCTCGGCCTTTCCTCCGACCTGATCAACATCAAAGCTACTACCACCGAAACGCTCGGCTTTGTCGGGCGGCAAGAAGGGCTGGAAGGTCAGGCCGTGGCTCTGCTGGTTCGAGCCTGATTATTTACAAATGTCGTTGGTTCTAATTTATGCCCGATAAACACCTCCAAAAATACCGCCGGGTGCTGGCCGAGAAATTCCCGGCCCTGGCGGTCGAAAGCCTCGAATATGTTTCGGAGGGGTGGATGAGTGTGGCCGTGCTGGTCAACCATCACCTCATTTTCCGCTTCCCCAAACGGGCCGAAGCTGCCGCCGATCTACGGGTCGAAATGTCTCTGCTGCCTGTCCTGGCCCCGATGTTACCTGTAAAAATACCATCTTTCGAGTATATTGCGGAGGAAGGCGGGCGGGCTTATCCGTTCGCTTTTGTGGGTTACGAACGACTGCCCGGCCTGGCGCAGGAAGATTGGCCGGACGAGGTGGCCGAAGCCCACTGGTGGCGTCCACCGCTAGGGGAATTCCTGACCACCCTGCATGCTTTTCCGCTGGAACTGGCGCGGGCGGCGGGCGTGCTGGACAACCGGGCGACCATGCTGCCTGAACCAGGCCGGAACTGGCGCGAAACACTAAACAGCCTGTGGCAAACCGTGCAAGCCCAGGTTTTCCCACGCCTGAGCGAGGCTCAGCGACGAGGCGTGATAGACCGCTTCGAGGCCTTTCTGGGGAACGACCGCTTTTTCCAGTTCGAGCCAGTGCTGCTTCACGCCGACCTGTGGGACGACCACGTACTGCTCGACCTCGACAATCGGCGGCTCAGTGCCATCATAGATTGGGGAGATGTTTGCATCGGCGATCCGGCTTACGACGTAGACGAGCGGGTGCTGCCTTATTACGGCGGGCGGGTGGACGAAACTTTCCTGGAGCGTCGCCGTTTCTACTGGGGCTTGCACCCCATCTTTGCAATCCTCTTCGGCCAGCAGCACAACGATGCCGCCCTGATCGAGTTCGGTCTGTACGGTCTGGATTTTTAAGCCCCGCCAGGCTGGAAGCGGAAGTTTTTATCATCTCTTAAACAGGACGAGGAATTGGAGCGGTATGTTCAACCCGGAAGCATTTCAGTCTTTGCGAGAGCGCGACTTTCGGTTTTACTGGTGCGGCAACACTCTTTCAAAGCTTGGCAGCGAAATGCAAACTATCGCGCTGGCCTGGCAGATTTACCTGCTGACCGGCGAACCGCTCAGTCTGGGCTTGATCGGGTTGGTCAAAGCCGGGCCGGTCATTGTTTTTTCGATCCTGGGCGGCGCGTTGGCTGACGCGATGAGCCGCAAACGGTTGCTTTTGATCACCCAGACTTTGCTGTTAACTTTGTCGGCTTTGCTGGCGGTTCTGGCTTTTAGTGGCGCGGCGACGGTCTGGTTGCTGTACATTCTGGTCTTTCTGGCGGCGATAGCTTCCAGCGCGGACGGCCCGGCCCACGCTGCGATCATTCCCTCGCTCGTGCCGCGCCACCTGATGACGAATGCAATCACTCTCAACAATCTCTCGTGGAGCGTGGCCGGAATTGCCGGGCCTGCTCTGGGTGGAATCCTTATCGGGCTGGCCGGAGTGGGGACAGCTTACGCGGTTGATGCCGCCTCGTTTCTGGCGGTCATCGCGGTGCTGCTGGTAATTCGCACGCCGCTACCGGCTCCCGACTTGAGCCAGGAAGAGCGCACCTGGCGCGGCAACCTGCGCCGGATCGGGGATGGCTTCGGCTTCTTGCGCCACAACTCGATCATTTTTAACCTGATGCTGCTGGATTTCTTCGCCGTGCTGTTTGGAGCTTCTTTGACCCTCTTGCCGGTCTTTGCCAAAGACATCTTGAAAGTCGGGCCGGAAGGTCTGGGGGTACTGGCGGCAGCCCCGGCAGTCGGAGCGATCATAGGCGCGGCGAGCCTGACCCTGATGCGCCGTCCGCGCTGGCCGGGCCGGGTGGTGCTGGGCGCAATTGCGGTTTACGGAGCGTGCGCGGCTTTGTTCGGTCTTTCCACTCTTTTCTGGTTCTCCTGGCTCATGCTGGCCGGAACCGGCATCGCCGATACCGTCAGTATGACTATGCGGCAAAGCATCCGCCAGCTTTTAACGCCGGAAGAATTGCGCGGTCGGATCGGCGGGGTAAACTTCTTGTTTGCCGTATCCGGCACTCAGCTTGGCGAGTTCGAGGCTGGCCTGGCGGCCCAACTGATCGGAGCGCATCTGGCCGTCGCTATTGGCGGCCTGGCTTGCGTCGGGCTGGTCGGGGTAGTGGCGGGCCGCCTGCCCACGATCCGCAATTTTGTGGAAGAAGCGGCTCCGGCCCGGCCCGATAAAGCCGAGTTTACGGCTTTGTAAGTTTGGATTCGTAGTTTGTAAGAAAGAGCCTCAGCCAAACAGGGCTAAGGTTCCATAACGGTAAACTGGCCCGGAACTGTCACCGAAATTACCCCGGCCCAGGCACACATACACTTCGAGGTGCTGTTGAGAGCAGGCATGTTGTTTATCAGTACCGTCGGCGAACCGGGAACCCAGGGGGCTGGAATGACCGGAACGCACGGCGTCGGGGTGAGAACGCCGAGCGCCGCCGCCGTCGCTGCTGCCGTGGTCGGGTTTGCCAGGGAGGTACAGGCTCCAAAAGGCGGGATATTAGCGATAGGCAGGTGATCCATAATCGTAGCGGCTCCCACTCCCCCCGCTGTCACCGGCGGCCCCTTCGGAATAACCACCAGCGTACTCGGAGCCAACCCAAAAGTACACATCAGGATCGCGCCCATCCCTACTTGTTGAGCCATTGCTAGAACCTCCTAGAGCCTAAATGAAGTATAATTAGAATTGGATTTAGTCAGGACACCTCTATTTTAGCAAAAAAAGGGCTTTAAAAGCTAGACTACGGACAAATCGGATTTTTATGAGTAAAAGTATCGTTTTGAATAGCGGTTCGCGGGGTTTCGAGGCTCACCCACGGAGCTGGCGCGATTTCCGGCTGTGCTATCCGGTGATTTCGCGGCGGTCGCGGGGTCTCTCGCTGGGGGTAAACCTGAACCCCGACCGGGTGTGCAACTTCGACTGCATCTACTGTGAGGTTAACCGGCAAGACTTCCGGCGAGGCCGGGGTAAGCTACCGCTGCCACCCAAAGACGGCCCACGCCTCGAAGTTAATCTGGACGAAATGAACCAGGAATTAACCGCCCTTCTAAGCCTGACCCACAGAGGGCTGATCTGGCAAGAGCCGGAATTTAGCGGAGTCGCGCCCGAACTACGCCGCCTGAACGATATTGCCTTTAGCGGCGACGGCGAACCAACCACCTACCCGCGCTTTCAGGAAGCGGTCGAGGTCGCAATTGAGGCCCGCGCCAGGGCCGGTTATGCCGATCACGAGGTCAAACTGGTGCTGATCACAAACGCGACCCAATTGCACCGGCCTCAGGTGCGGGCCGGGCTGCGGAGGCTGACCCAGCAGAACGGCGAAATCTGGGCTAAACTCGACGCCGGGACAGCCGCATACTACGAACTGATTGACGCTACGAACATACCTTACGAGCGCGTCCTACGCAATCTGTCCGAAACCGCCCAGGCTTTGCCACTCAACATTCAGACCTGCCTGATGCGGGTACACGGGGTCGGGCCTTCTCAGGAAGAAATTGCGGCGTACTGCGAACAGTTAAACGACCTGCGGGCGGCAGGCGGGCAAATCGGCCTGATCCAGCTTTACACCGTCGCTCGCCGTCCGCCCTACGAATGGGTGACAAGTCTGCCCCATAGCGACCTGTCCGTGATCGCCGCGACGATCCAGCAGCGCACCGGCGTACCCGTCGAATCCTTCGGCGGTAACATCGGTCTGTAAGCTCTTTTCATCGCTGTTTATTGATTTATTGATGGCTGAGTGTTAACAAAAAGGAGCAAATCAAGTCTTGTTTGAAATGCTACGAAGTAAAAGAGGTTCCCTGGCGGTCAGTGCGCACCGGGGCGCGGCGGGCTATGCGCCTGAAAATACGATGCCCGCCTTCGAGAAAGCTCTGGCGGTCGGAGCCGACATCATCGAGTTTGATGTCCATTTGAGCCGGGACGGGCAAGCGGTCGTGCTGCACGACGATACACTCGACCGCACGACCGACGACACCGGGCCGATCTGGGAAAGAAGCTGGGCCGAACTGCGTCGCCTGGATGCCGGAAACTGGTTCGACCGCCATAACGCCGCCCGCCGCCAGGAAGAGGCGGGCCGGGACAACCCACAGCGGTTGCCAATCCCGGACGAAAGCTTTGCCGGTACGCGCATCCCGCTTTTGCAAGAAGTGCTGGAATGGGCCAGAGCGGTGCGGATGCCCGTCTCGATTGAAGTTAAAGCTCCCTGGCCTTTTTACTACGGCCTCTCTGTTTACCCCGGCCTGGTCGAGAAAATCCTGGAACTGGTTGCCCGTGTGGGCGATGAAGAAATGACCGGCCTGCACTCTTTCGACCACCGGGCCGTCCGCCGCTGCAAAGAATTAAACCCTAACATCACCGCCAGCGTCAGTTTTAATGGAGCGATCCTGGTTGATCCACTTGGGCCGGTGCGCGATGCCAGGGCGAACGGGCTGGCTATCGGCAGCCTGTGGGTGACGCCCGAACTGATCGAGGCCGCCCACGCCGAAGAGATCAATCTGTTCGCCTGGGGGCCGGGCGAAGACCCTTACAACCAGGCCGCTGACCTGTGCAAACTGGTGGGCTGGGGAGTGGACTTTGTAAGCGGCGGCTTTCCCGACCTGCTGCGAAAAGTCGTCGAAAATTGTTAAGTTAAACCGTAATTTTCTCCTTATCCGGCGCGTTATAATCTATATCGAACGAGAAACCGACCGACCCTGGTCGGACACTCGTGAGGTTTGGTAAAACGGCAAAGAAAAGGAGCGAATTATGAATAGTAGTAAAAGGTTCTTATGGGTTGGGGGCGTGGTGCTGGCGGCGGTAGCTATACTGGGCCTGACGGTAGTCCTGTTGAGCCGAGAGAAAACTCCACCCGCCCAGGCCCAAACGACACCGGTCAGTGGGCCGACCGGCTATAGCGGGATCAGTGTGAACGGTACGGGGACGATCCTGGTCAAGCCGGACGTAGTGCGGCTATCGGTGGGGGTGCAGTTGCAAGCTCCGACCGTGACCGAGGCCCAGCAACAAGCCGCCCAGAAGTCGCAAGCCATCACCGAGGCTCTCAAAAAGGCCGGGGTGAAAGATACTGACATCGCTACCGCCGATTATAATATCGCGCCCAACTACCGCTACGTAGACAAACAGCCGCCGGTTCTGGAAGGCTACAACATCAGCACTCAGTTGGCCGTCACCCTGCGCGAGATCGGCAAGGCCGGACAGATCATTGACGCGGCGGGCCAGGCCGGAGCAAACCAGATCGGCAACATCTCCTTCACCCTCGATAACAACGCCGAAGCTCTCAAACAGGCGCGGACCGCCGCGATGGAAGATGCCCGCCTCAAAGCCGACCAGTTGGCCGCAGGCGGAAAAGTAGCGGTTGGTAGTGTGATTAGCGTTGTCGAGGGAAGTCAGAACCTCCCCCCGCAAGTCCGCCAGTTTGCCGACGCTCCGTCGAGCGGCGCATCTGGGCTGGCCCAGGCCCGGACGGTGATCGAAAGCGGCCAGTTTCAGGTAATCGTGAACGTGCAGGTGACATTCGGCATCAAGTAAAGACGCTCTTCTGTTACACTGTGTTTGCAGCCTGAGCCGATTAAGAAGGACAAATGCCGCACTTTCCGCTTTTGCAACTGAATGAAACTCAAACTGCAAACACAGTGTTACTAACCTGGAAGAGAGTTTAATGGTGTTAAAAAGTTACGAGAGTACGCTGGTCAAGTGGCACGCTTTTGTAGAGAGTCAGGGGCAGGATACGGGCCTGTTGAGCGAGATATTAGCCGACGAGGTTGTTTTTCGCTCTCCGGTGGTCTGGACACCCCAGGAGGGCAAGGCTATTACCAGTCGCTATTTGATTGCGGCAGCCCAGGTGCTTCAAGAATTTAAGTACCACCGCGAGTTTGTAAGCGACGAAGCTAACTCGGTCGCCCTCGAATTTACAGCCCGAATCGGCGAAATTATCGTCAAAGCAATGGACATCATTCAGTTCGACGCGGACGGTAAAATCGTAGATTTCGAGGTGATGGCTAGACCGGCCAAAGCCCTGCAAGCTCTGGCCGGGGCGATGGCCGAACGATTAGCGGTAACAAAGTAGGTTTTTCAAATTTTTTATAGACCGTTACCGCCACTGAAAGTCAGGCTAAATTCAATATACTTAGCTCTTCTTGAGAAAAACGGTAATTTCCTGGCGGTTGTGGAATAGCTGCCGGGCGCGGACAACTCCGTAAGCCTCGTGCAGGATTGCCAGGGCTTGCTCGGCAAGGCGGGCCGGTTTGATCTTGGCCGATTCGTGCGGTAGCTTGAGCGTGGTCAGGGCCAGGCCATTAGGGGAGAGCAGAGGGGCGTAATCGGCCACCAGGCGGGCCGCCAGAACCGCATCCATCCTCAAGTCGCTGGCAATCACCGCAAATGCCCTCTGCCGGGACCTGTCGGCTAAAGCTTCTTCCAGGTATCTTTCGGCCATTCCCAGGTAATGCGTTAGCTGGTGGCCGTGCTGAGCCAATCGGGGGTCGAGTTGCGCCGGGTCAATCGCCCACACCCGCAACCCGGCTTCCAGCAACAGGCGCGTCCAACCGCCCGGCGCGGCCCCTAGATCGAGAGCCAGGCCGGAAGTAGGCAAGCTAAAGTCAAAAACTTCCATCGCTTCTTGCAGTTTAAGTTCGGCCCGGCTGATCTGCTCCGGCCTTTTGGCAAAGCGACGCATGCCACCCGGCCAGCTACTCAGGTTTGTCTCGGCGGGCGAAAGACCCAGGTACACTGTATCACCCACCGCTACCAGCGATAAAATCTCTTGCGGCTCCCGAATATTTTCGGTTGCGCCGGTTTTCTCGGCGATCACCGCTCCCAGGCGTTCTTTGATAGCGAAAGGCGTATAAGGGTAGGTAAGAGCCTGACCTTCCTGAACTTCGACCAGGCGCGCCTGTACGCCAAAAGGCCGCGAAGGATCGAGCGCGGCCAGACCGGGCAAGCCTTCGACGGCCTGGGCCAGTTTGTCCAGATCCCCGGCGGTTTTGCTCAGGGAAACGGTCGCCTGCACCGGGAAAAGGTGCCGGGCATAAATCGGCGGCTCCTGTGAGACAATTGCCGCGAAATCTTCCCAATTTAGCTGAGAAGAAACCAGGAACAGACCTGTCGCCAGGGTCTGTTCGAGTTTAAGCTTGGGGTCGTAGCGGAGCAACTCCTGCCGGGCCGCGCCCTCGAACTCATCGGATGAGGTTACTAAAAAAGTGCTAGGCATTTAAATGTCAGGGCCGACGATTTTGTTGTAAATCGCGTTAAGTTCTTCTTTAGAATTGTACTGGATCACCAGCTTACCGCTATCTTTGTTGCTGCGGCTCAGGTTAACCTGGCTACCCAGGGCTTCGCGGAATCGCTCTTCCAGGTCGCGGGTTTCGCGTTCGGCGGGAGTAGCTTTGCTCTTTTCGTCGGGCGAATAAAACCCGGCAGTAGCCGTAAGCGCGTTCAAACGGCGGGCCATTTCTTCCGTCTGGCGCACGCTAAAGCCTTTAGCGATTACGTCGTGCAGAAGGCGGAACTGGTCGGTTCGCTCGTGTACCATCAAGAGGGCGCGGGCGTGACCTTCGCTAATCTGGTTCTTGTAAACCTTATCCAGAATTTCCTGCGGCAGATCGAACAGGCGGAGCGAATTTGCCACCGCTGCCCGGCTTTTGCCGACTTTCTGGGCCACCGCTTCCTGGGTCAGCTTGAATTCCTGCATCAACTGGCGGTAAGCCTGAGCTTCTTCGAGCGGGTTCAGGTCGGCCCTTTGAATATTCTCGACCAGGGCCAGTTCGAGCATCTGGATCGGCGTGGCTTCTTTCAGCACAACCGGAATTTCAACTACCCCGGCCAGTTTAGAAGCTTGCCAGCGTCGCTCTCCGGCAATCAGAAGATAGCGGGCTTTGCGCTCTTTCCTGGCTCCGCCACTCTCTTCTTCGTCCGTTTCTTTGTAATGCGGGTCGTAATCGGGGTTGTAGGAAACGACTGGCGGTTGGATCAAACCGTTTTCGCGGATGGACTGCGAAAGTTCGGCCAGGATGTCCGGGTCAATATGTTTGCGAGGCTGGTAAGGGTTAGGGGCAATCGAAGTGATCGGAACCGACATCAGGCCGGTTTTGCGGGCCGTCGCGGAAGCACTATCCACAGGAGCAGGTGAAGAAACAGGCGCGGGACTGTGGCCGTTAGTAACCGTCGCCGAAGCCACTTTGGGTGCTTCAGTTTTGGTTTCCTGAACTGGCCCGGCCTCTTTTTTTGTTTCAGGCACCGGGGCCGGAGTCGTCGCCATCGGCCCGCCTAACCCTAAAGCACCCAGACCCCGGCCCATTCCCCGCCCTTTGGATGGTGTTGTCATGTTTCTAATTTCCCCGCTAATATTGGCTAAATCCTGTGCAGTACCCTAAAGAAAGCTATGGTGCATCTTATAATCTGGATAATCAAATCCTGAACAGCCTCGGCGTCGCTACTTTCCCGCCCTGCGCCCCGGCCCAGGCTAGGTCGTCGCCGCCAACGCCCGTTGCTCGACCTCTTTAGTCAGAGCTTTATAAGCCTGCGCTCCCCTGGAAGCTCCATCATACTCGAAAATAGACTGGCCGTAGCTCGGTGCTTCACTCAAACGCACGCTGCGCGGCACAACCGTATTGAAAATTTGCTGCGGAAAGTAGCGTTTAACTTCTTCGACGACTTGCATCGCTAGATTGGTGCGCCCATCGTACATCGTCATAACGATCCCAAAGATTTGTAATTTTGGGTTCAGCGCGTTTACCACCAGGTCAATGGTGTTCTTTAGCTGGGTCAAGCCTTCCAGGGCCAGATATTCGCATTGAATCGGGATCAGCACACCATCGGCGGCACTCAAGGCGTTTATGGTTAGCTGGCCGAGAGTAGGCGGGCAATCAATGATCACAAAATCGTAAGTTTCAAGATAGGGAGCGAGGGCCGAACGCAACCGGTAGGCCGGATGTTCGTCGGGCTGAGGATTGCCCAGAGCCGATAGCTCTACCTCGGCTCCGGCTAAATCTACCGTGGCAGGCACCAGAAAGAGATTGGCCCGCCCGGTTTCCAGCGTTACCTCGGATACCGGCTTTTCGTCAACCAGCACATCGTATAAGGAGAAATCCAGTTCGGTCTTGTTAATACCCAGGCTACCTGTGGCGTTGCCTTGAGGGTCGGAATCTACCAGAAGCACCCGGCGACCTTCGGCGGCCAGGCCGCAAGCCAGGCTTACTGCCGTAGTAGTCTTGCCTACGCCCCCCTTCTGGTTGGCGATAGCTAAAATCATGCTTTTCAACCTGCCCGTTTACCCTTGTTATTTTTTAGTCGCTATACCCGGCTATTCTAACAGCTTTAGCAATGGGCTGCAATACGCTCCTGCCTCCCTGCCTCACAGGTAATCGGGGATTTGCGCCCGGAGTGCGCGTCGCCAGACCGCCCCGGTGGGTAGACGCGGCAGTTCC
This sequence comes from Chloroflexia bacterium, assembly GCA_038206175.1. Lineage (GTDB taxonomy): Bacteria > Chloroflexota > Chloroflexia > Chloroheliales > Chloroheliaceae > 54-19. Next base: position 3,443 of record JBBRBE010000073.1, on the reverse strand, counting down.
TCGCCCCGGTAGATGAAAATGCGCTGAGGGTGGAGCCGGGCCGGGAGGCGCGTTTCGCTGTAGCGAAAAAGTTGCGGCTCGGTCAGGTCGCGGCTGGCCTCGTTCAGCACCACGAAAGCGACCATTCCGTTCCGACCGTCCGGGGCCGAGTAGGGCAGGGCCGCCGCCTCCCACACCCCCGGATGGTCGCACAGCACCGCCTCGATGTCACGCGGAACCAGGAGTTCGCCATCTGGCATCGTCAGCACATCTTCCACCCGGTCAATAAAATTAAAAAGGCCGTCCTCGTCAACCTGGGCCAGGTCGCCCGTATTGAACATCCCGTTGACGCGGCCCGTAATCGGCAGGTCTGGCTCCTGCGGATTAAAGTAACCCAGCATCAGGTTCGGGCCTTTCGCCTGAATCTGACCGACTGCCTCGGCCTGGGGAATGGTTCCTTCGAGGTGAGGGAAAGTAAGTTGCACCATCGGCAAAGGCAACCCGATGCTATCTTGCTCCGCCGGGCGGCCCTGTACAGGTCGTCCGACCGCCTCGCAACTAAGCAGGGGCGAAGCTTCGGTCGTGCCGTAGCAACTAAAGATCGGGTCGCCTGTTTTGTCCAACCATTTCTGCCGGACGGCCTGGGAGAGCGGCGCACCATAAGAAAAAGCATAGCGCAAGCTTCCCAGGCGGGCCGTCACAAACTCCGGCGACTCAACCATCTCCTGAAAAGTGGCGGGCGACCCATACACCACCGTGCAACCGCGAGCTTCGATCAGGTGCAGAGCCTGGGCCGGGTCGAAGCGTTCCATCAAAACAACCGTCCCGCCCAGCATATAAGTCAGGTTCAAACCCAGGTTCAGGCTAAACAGATTGAAAAGCGGCAGAGGCAGCAAGACCGTCTCGAACTTGCTGCGTGGCTGGGTCAGGCTAATCCCTTCGGACTGCTCGGTTACATCCTCGTCTCCCCAGAAAGTAACCTGGGCCAGGTCTTGCATTTGCTGGCAATTTGCCAGGAGGTTGAAATGGCTCAACAGCACCGGGCGAGAAGGCCCGGTTCGCCCGGCCGTAAAAGAAAGCAGGGCAGGCTGGCTCGCGTCGAGTTCGACTTCCACCGGGTCGCCCGACGGTTCGCCCAGCAAGTCCTCCCAGGAGAGCGAGTCGCGTGGCTGCGGCCCGGTCGCGGTAATCGCCACGACCCAACGTATTTCAGGCAGGCTCTCACGTAGTTCCTGCACCCGCTCGAAAAGTGGCGCAATCGTCACCACACCGTAGACCCGGCTTTCGGCTAGCAAATAGCGCAGATCGCGGTTCTTCCAATAAATCGGGATTGGAACCGGCACGGCTCCGATCCGCTGCAAAGCATACAGGCTAACCACAAACTGAGGCAGATTGTGCATATACAGGGCTACCCGGTCGCCGCCGGTCACGCCCAGGCGCAAAAAGCTAGCCGCAACCTGATCGATCTGGGCATCCAGGCTTAGATAGCTAATCTCCTGGTCGCGCCAGACCAGAGCCAGCCGCGAGGCCCGGCTATTGCGGCCTTCGCGCACCAACTCGCCTAACAATTCTTGAAAGGGCATCCTCACGCTCCCTGTCCAGCTTTAGCTATTATATAATCTAATCCGAGAGGAGACCCACAAGGTTCTTGCACCTCGTTACCGGCAGGCCGGGACTAGCCGCCCCAGTAGACCACACCACTGGCCCAGGTCAGGCCGCTACCGAAAGCCGTCAGGAGGAGGCGCATGCCAGGCTGAAGCCGACCCGACGCGACGGCCTCGCAAATCGAGATCGGGATCGAAGCGGCACTGGTATTGCCGTAGCGGTCTACGTTCACCAGCACCTTATGGGCCGGTAGATCGAGCCGCCGTCCGACTGCCTCGATAATCCGCAAGTTAGCCTGATGCGGAATAAACAGGTCTACCTCGCCGATACTCAGCCCCTCGCGCCGCAGCACTTCCAGCGAAGTTTCGGACATCGTGCGAACGGCCAGCTTGAAAGTTTCCTGACCTTCCATTTTAAGAAAATGTTCCCGCGCTACCACGGTTTCGGCGGTGGCCGGGTAGCGGTTGCCGCCCGCCGGGATGCGCAAGAAAGGCCCGCCCGCACCCAGTGCACCGAGCTTAAAGGCTCCCAGGCCGCGCCGCACGCCATCCTCTGGCCTCTCTTGCGCCCGTAGCACCACCGCGCCCGCGCCATCGCCAAAAAGAATACAGGTTGTGCGGTCGGTATAGTCAATGAAGCGGGTGAAGGCATCCGCGCCGACTACCAGAATTGTGCGGTACTCGCCGCTCAGGATGAACTGCCGGGCCACGCTTAGCGAGTAAAGAAAGCCGCTACAGGCCGCTTGCAGATCGAAGGCCGGAGCCTGGGGCGCGTCGAGGGCTTCCTGGAGCATGCAAGCCGTCGAGGGCAAAGGATGTTCAGGCGTGCAAGTGCCGACTACGATTAAATCCAGTTCGTTTGGCCGAATATGAGCCGTGGCAAGCGCACCTCTAGCGGCTTCCAGAGCCAGAGTAAAAGTAGATTCGCCCTCCCGCACGACGCGCCGCTCTTTAATCCCGGTGCGTGAGACGATCCATTCGTCGTTAGTTTCGACCAGCCGTTCCAGGTCGAGATTGGACAAAATACCCGACGGTACCGCACTACCCCAGCCAATGATAGCAGCTTGCCGTGGCTGAATTTCTAAATCTATGCTCATTATATAAAGTCTCCTGAAAATTAGCTCTCAATGTCGTCCATTCCACCTGATTGGCATATACACCCGCTCATATAATCAAATACTCTCCTGTGTAATAGCACAGGCAACGGTTTGCTAGAAATAAATTGTTTCCTGTTTCAATTTGGACGGGTTGTTTAGTCGTTGAGCTATTTTAACATCAAGAACGGTTGTCTTACAATACCTCTGCCCGAATAAGGCCGGGCGGAGAGTAACGGCAAACTCGGCCACTTTTCTTTTAGCTAGAGGTAATTTAGTATGGGGCTTAAACTACACGATAAGTTAGGGACACTTTATGGGGATGAGGGTTTCGCCGCCGCTTGACCTTCGTTCGAGAAGGTCAAGCGTCCTGGTTTCCCTTTAGTCGCGCTTCCAGTTCGGCCAGTCGTCTCTCGGCCTCTACCGCCCGCGCTTCGGCCACAGTTCGAGCTTCCATTTCAGCTTTGGCCTGGGCTTCGGCCACAGTTCGAGCTTCCATTTCAGCTTTGGCCTGGGCTTCGGCCATCCGGCGGGCGACTTGCTCGGCTTCGGCCTGAACTTCGGCCACCTTGCGGGCGGCGTCAGCCGCCTGGCGGGCCGTCTCCTTAGCCTCAGCTGCCGTCACTCGAAGTTGGCCCTCCCGGTCGTACAAGCGCAGGTACGACCCGTCCTCCACCAACCAGCTTTCTAACACCTCGCTCCACAGCCGCCCTTCGTTGTCCGGCTCCATCGGCTCGGCTTTCCCGCCCTCAGCGTATCGCCAGCC
>JBBRBE010000072.1:0-28603 GCA_038206175.1 Chloroflexia bacterium | reverse complement strand
GTTACGCCAATCGGTTGACCAGTGGTGCCAGGGCTTACCGCCGAGTGCTAACCCCGCTCCAGCAACAGATGTATCAGGTGGTGCGCTGGCTGCTTCTCATAGCTCTATATTTTGGCTTGATCCTGCTACTCACGGCTCTGAATAACGGTTTGCCGTTGCAAAAGACGATTCAGAATGCGGCAGTCATCGCGGCCCTTGTACCCAATGGATTGTTTATAATGATAACTCTGGCTTATGGTCTGGGAGCGGTCAGGATCGCCACCAAAGGAGCTTTAGTCCAGCAGTTTAATGCCCTCGAATCCCTGAGCCATGTAGATGTATTATGTCTGGACAAAACTGGCACCTTGACTGCCAATCAACTGCAAGTAGCAAGCGTTTACCCAATGGGAATTTCACAGGTAGAACTGGGGCATATATTAGGGGATTACGTCGCCAGCACACCGGGCGGTAACAAAACCAACCAGGCAATTGCGGCCCGGTTTGAGGGCCAGGTTCGGCAGGTGAAAGAAGCGATTGCGTTTTCGTCAGAACGTCGGTGGAGTGCTTTATGTTTCGATCAGCCTGAATTGCGTGGGGTATATGTTTTGGGCGCACCCGAAATGCTCAAATCATCTATGCCGCCCGACCCTGAAATAGACGAGCAAAGTAAAACTCTGGCTGCTCAGGGCTACCGGGTTTTGCTTTTAGCCGGTCAGGTTGATCTGGTGTCTTTGCGAGATAAGGAAGGTCGGCCCAGCTTACCGAATGGATTGCGACTACTGGGCCTGATTGCTTTAAGCGACGCACTGCGCCCAAATGTCCGTCAGACTTTGCAGGCTTTTAGTCAGGCTGGCGTTAGGCTTAAAGTTATTTCGGGTGATAACCCTGTGACGGTGGCAACCCTGGCGGAGCAGGCTGGTTTGGGGTCGAACCTACGGACGATTTCCGGGATAGAGTTGAAAGAATTGAAGGAAAGCAGCTGGGGTCAGGTAGCCGAGGAAAATACGATCTTCGGACGAATTAGCCCGGAGCAAAAGGAGCATTTAGTGAAAGCCCTACAACAACGGGGTCATTATGTTGCGATGATCGGCGACGGGGTAAATGATGTGCTTTCGCTAAAACAGGCTGATCTGGCAATAGCAATGGAAAGTGGCAGTCAGGCTACCAGGGGCGCGGCAGATATTCTCTTGCTTAAGGATTCTTTCGCGGCTTTACCCTCAGCCTTGTTGGAAGGACAGCGCATCGGCAATGCTATGCGGGATAATTTGAAATTACATTTGCCACGCATCCTTTTCTCATACATTCTCATTATGTCACTAGGAATGGCCGGGCTGGGCTTTCCTTTCCTACCGCGTCAGAGTTCGATTATTACCTTTTTGACCGTAGGTTTGCCGGTGCTAGGTATTACGATCTGGGCACCGACGGGGCGACCCACTGATAATAAGTTGATAACGTCGGACTTGCATTTCGTTATCCCGGCTTCGTTTAGCCGGGTGTTGTTAGGGCTAGGTGTGTACGCAAGCTACTATTTTGCCACTTATCACAACTTAAAAGGGCAGCAACCTTCGCTGAGTGAAACCCAGATAATCACACAATCGCAAACTACCGCCACTAGCGTTTTAATCGTGGTTGCCATCCTGAGCGGACTGGTCTTGCTTGTTTTTGCGCGGCCACCCTTACACTGGTTAGATAGTGGGGCAGACTATAGTGGCGATTGGCGACCAACGCTTTTAACCATTTTCACTTTCTTACTGTACCTGGCTATTGTGGCTATCCCAGTGACCAGGGATTTTTTTGCACTGGCTTCACTACCCATTAGCGATTACATTATTTTGGCTGTTCTCGTGGTATTTTGGGGAGGACTATTGCAATTGATCTGGAAAAATCGGCTACTGGAGAAATTTCTGAAAAGTAACTGGCAGAAATAGTTAGAAGGCGCAAAGAATTAACTTCACAGGCTAATGCAACCACTAAAATACAGGCAGGGTGACGTTATTGCCACCCTGCTACCCTATGGTTATTCTGAGACTAAAGGTTACTCCCGCCAACACTAGAGGCAGCGGTCGGCATATCGGAATTGGAGGGGTTGGGAGGGGTGGGGCGCACGACTTCGACAGTACAGTGAGCCACCAATACCCCAATCGCTCCTAACGCCGCGACTGCCGGGGCTAAAAGTACACCAATTACTCCCACCGTTACCGGAATCTCGACTATGGTATGTCCGTCCGGGTGCTTAACGATGACGCGGCTCACATTTCCTTCGTGAATAATCTGCCGTACACGCTCGGCTAAATTCTCGCCCTTTACATTGATCTGTTCACGATGTTCACCAGTCGAATTAGGTGTCATAGTTTTGTCCTTTCTTATCTTAGCGGCGGATACTTTCCGCCCCTTTTTTTGTCTTAGAAACTTATGGCCCTGACCACAATAGTTCCGGCGAGCCTGTCGTGGCGGGTCTGTTTGTCCTGATCCCACAACATCTAGAAATAGCCTATCAGAAAAAACCCGCTTATGGAGGACTGTACCAACAACCGGATGAAGGCTTTGCGGTAGCCTGGTGGATTAGCGTTCGAGTCAATAATCTTTATCCCGACCACTCTGTCGCCTAATGTATAGTAGCTTCTATAAATAAATTCGTCTGTTTGTTAGCACACTTATAGTTAGACTTCTGTCCATATGCGTAAGGAAGAAATTAACGCCTATTCATTCCAAACATTCCACCAAGCATCAACCCTATAGCCGTGCCGAAAGCAATTCCCAACGCAATGTTATTAAACACTATGCCGAAGGTTATACCTACACCACAGCCTAATGCCAACCCAATTCCAGCGACAGTTTCCCGGTTATTAGATTTTTTCGGTTGCTTCATTTCTGGTCTGCTTGACACTGGCGAAAAGTTCGGCCTGAACATTTCCCGCCCATTCTCTAATCGTAGCCTAGTCCCGTTGGTCTTCGGCTGGCGGCTTGATAGCTTTAGTCAATCCCCCGGTCTATCAGTGAAAGTCGAGACAGATCAATTGTGTCGGCGAAGAAGGCTTCGGCTCTGGGTGTGATAAAAGTTCCACTTTGTCCAGATAAGCCAGACGTTTCTTTTGGGAAGCCTCGCTATCATCAAGGGCCATAATATGCACCGTAAAACAGGCCACCGGTATCCGGTTCAGGCGGGCTTTGTTCTTTTTGACGAACTCCAGTGTTTTTTACAAGTGAAAAAGGGTTCATGCACACTTTGTGTGAATCTGTGGAGAGTTGGCACTAAATTGAGCTAAAAGCTGACTGGCTTTTTGTAAATTTAGCCCTTTTTCACGGAAAGTGCGCATGAACCCTATTTATCTTACAATAAACACGTTCTGCCTGGCCCACTTTACCCCTCAATTGACCGTTAATTGCTATAGCCCCTGGTTCAAATTGGCTGATTAATTCTACCATCACCGTTTCTAACGGTAGGTCTTGCCCGGCAGCCTGTGCTACAGCGATATAGGCCAAAAAGTTGTCCACCGTTTCCAGTTCGAGTTTGGCCTGGTTAGCTGTACCAGCCCATTGCTTCTCCTCAAAAAGCTTTAGTGTGGGATAAGTCGTCATTATCTTGCACTATTTCCACTCTTGATACACTCAATTTTTCGATTTCAGTTTTGCCTGTATAATTCAGTCTCTGCTGACAAGCCGGTTTTGGGATTACAGATCTATCAAACCAGCTTTTAAGCTTAAAGAGTGGTACCCTAAAATTGCTAGATTGCCCCTGACTGTACTTATGGTTATTTTACTCCAGTAAAAAGAAAGCAGGAGAAAATGCAAAATATTTATCAACTCTGGCAAGCGGGTGAACTGGCTAACGAGCAAGCTCTTGAAGAGCTTTGCCAGGCTCTCGATACTTTGCAAGACCGCTTACAACCGTTGCAGGAGAGCGAACAGGTCTTGCGGGCGCAAATCTCCGAGGTGGTGGAACGCCTGGGTGGTCGGGCCGAGTTAGCGGGCTTTGGGTCGCTCAATATCACCGGGGCCAGCGTAACCAGCCACTACGACCGGCGCGGCCTCGACAAACTGGTAGAGCGGTTGCGCGACGAAGGCCAGGCCGACCTTGCCGCCGAAATTGCTTCTTACCGCCAGGAGTCGGCCCGGTCAGGTGGGCTGAGGATCAGCCGTTCTAAACAAACTTAAAGAGAGCAGGGCTTAGAGTAAATTGCAAGTAGAAGGTTTTAAGCCTTTGCTCAGAGCGGTTGCCGGTCGGCAAAGGTTTTGTCGAGACTGTGCCAGTAGCCGATTTTCTCTTCGCCTATTTGCCAGCATAAATTAACCGTCTGGCCCTGGCGTTGGCTAGGAAAATCTACCAACCCGGCTTCCAGGTCTTTTAGCTCGCAACCGATTTCTTGCAAAGCTTCCAGACCCTGCCGGACCGACTTCATATATTCGACGATCTGCGCCGCCAGACCCTCCCGCTTCATATCGTAGCCGTTTCCGCGGGCGTGGGTGGCATCCAACCTCTCGAATTCCTGGCGGCTGGTTTCGGCCTGGCGACGCGCTTCTTGCATTTCCGCTACCAATTCTCGGACGCGAGGCAGCAGGTTTGTCGCCTCTTCGAGCGTAAAAAGTCGGGGGCCGTCCATCTGGGCCATATCCTCTCTGCCGAGCCGTTTCGGTTTGCTCGACTTTCCTCTTAACTATCCTCTAAATTTAAGACTATTTAGCCAAATTATAGCATGTACGGGCTAAATATGGCCCCTTTCGTAATTTTAACTCAAGAATTGCGTAAAAATTTCAAGAAAATGAAAACCTGATTGACCACCCTGCTCCACGAACTTCTGCTGTTTGACCCTACCCCGGTTTGATGCTAGAATCACCAGAAGCTCGAAGTCGGGCTAACTGTCGGCGGAAATATTCTTCAGACGGTTCGTAGGTTTCCCAAGATGGGTAGATTTTTCGTAAAAATTGAAATCGCAATTAGGATCAATCTTTTCAAGTAGAAAATTCAGTCTGGCCCTGATAGGGCTGACCCTGGCTCTGCTGTTATTAACGGCTTGCGGTGGCGAAGAAGCTACGCCCGCGTCCACTCCGACTGTCCTTTCGACCCAAACCACGGGTGCGGGTGCGGCTTCCTCGGTCGGCTCTGGTTCTGGCGGTACGGTCGGTAGCACAACAAATCCGATTCCGGGTGGTAGCCCTGGCCCGACCGGGAGCGGGGTGGTTGCGCCGCCCGGTGGTTCCCGCTCGGCGGCAGGGGCAACTCCCCCTTCGGCCACCCCAACCGTAGTCGCCGGAACTCCTTACCCGGCCTCGACTGCCGGTGTGCCGCCTTCGCCGACTGCGCCTGGCCCACTCAAGGCCGATGCGCAGGTCTTGAATATGGCTGTAGGCGACCCCAACACTTTCGACCCGGCTCTAGGAGCCGATAACGATACCAGTTTTGTGCTGCGCCAGCTTTATAGCGGCCTCGTTACCCTGGACAAAAACCTGGCCGTCGTGCCGGACCTGGCCGTGCGGATGCCCGACCTGACCGAGAACAGCACTCTCTACACCTTTAAGTTGCGCGAGGGAGCCAAGTTCCAGAGTGGCCGCGAAATTACCGCCGACGATTTTAAATTTTCGCTCGAACGGGCGAGCGATCCCAGGCTAGTAGGGCCAGAACCCGCCACCTCTTTACCGGCTAATACTTACATGACTGACATCGTGGGAGTGCGAGACAAATTAGACGGTAAAGCGACGGAAATTTCGGGGGTGCGGGTTAAAGACAAATACACCCTCCAGATCAAGCTTGATGGAGCCAGGCCGCAGTTTCTTGCCAAGCTAAGTTACAACGTCTTTTTCGTGGTGAACCGGGAGGCGGTGGTGCGTGGCTTCGAGACCGTAGACGGCAGTGGCCCTTTCAAGCTTACCGAGTACAAGCGCGGCCAGTTCCTCAAATTAGCCCGCAACGACAATTTTTACTTCGGCCCGCCCCGCCTGGCGCAGGTCAACTTTGCGATAGGGCCAAACGCCGCGAACTCCCTGGGCCAATACGAAGGCGACCGGCTTGATGTGGTCGGCCTGGAAGCCGGAGCCGAAGTCGAGCGGGCGTTGGACAAAGGTAGCCCTTTGAACCGGGAGCTAATCGTTAAGCCGCAACTCTCGCTTTCCTATCTGGCTTTTAATACCCGCGTCCGGCCTTTCGACGATCCCAAAATACGGCAAGCTTTTAGCCTGGTGATAGACCGACCCCGCATTGCCCGCGCAATGTTCGAGGACAAAGTGCAACCGGCTCAGGGTATTTTGCCGCCCGGAATGCCCGGCTACAGTGGCAAGCCCGGCCCGCTCGGTTACGACATCAGTCGCGCCCGCGACTTGATCGCCCAATCGAGTTACCGCAGTCCGGTCAACCTGCCGCGTATTTCGCTTGCCAGCACCGGCGACGCGCTATCCCGCGTGCTGGTCGAGGCGTACAAGAATGCCTTTAATATTGACCTGGAAGTGCGCCAGTACGATTTCCGTGATTTTCAAAGCGGCCTGGCCGGGCGCAACCAGTTCCAGATGTTCCTGTACAACTGGGTGGCCGATTATCCCGACCCGGACAATTTTTTACGCTCGCTTTTGGGCACTGGCAGTGCTTACAACGACACTAATTACGCCAGCCAGTCTTTCGACGACCTGCTCAAGCAGGGCGACAACCAGACCGACCCGGCCCGGCGGTTGGATTTTTACGCTCAGGCTGAAACCGTGGCCCTCAACGACGCACCGCTCTTGCCGATCTATTACAATGTAAGCTATCGGCTGGTCAAACCTTACGTGCGTGGTCTGAGCATAACCGAGGCAGGTATCTGGTCGCTCCGGGATGTTTATATTGTGAAGTAGGAGCCAGGCAAGTTTATGTTCGAGCAGTGGCGTCAACGCCTAGCGGGAGAGGTAGGCAAAACCAGAAAAGAGCCAGTCTTGGTAGAGCCATTGCAGCCCGATGAGGTCGCTACCCTCAACGTGGGCTGGAACAGTCACTTTAATACGCCTAATTTGCGCCAGTACGTCCAGCAATTTCCCGGCCTGGCCTGGCGGGTGGCCGGTACGACCGATTATATCGTTGGCGACCAGTGGCGGCGGCGCGAGGACATCGGGCAGATTACCGAAGCTCGCTCCCGCTCTCACCGGGCCGAACTGGTGGAAACACTCCTGGCCCAATACACCCGCGTGGGTTGCCGGGCGGTCGTGGTCGGGAGCGATGAACAAAATGACAACTCTAAATTTTACCTGGAGGCCGGGTTCGAGGAACTTGAGTGCATCGTTTACTACGAAAAGCCAGACATGCATCTAAACTATCAGCATCCCGGCCCACTGCCCTTGCTACGGCCTTTGCAGCCGACCCAGGCAAATATGGCCGAGTTGCTGGAGGTGGATCACGCTTCTTTCCCCTGGTTGTGGTGGAATAGCCGGGCTGAACTTGATTTTTACCGCCAACAAGAAGGCGTTACAATCTATCTGGCTTATTTGCCGGAGGCCGACGGTTCGCCCCGTCCGGTCGGCTATTTTGGCTTTACTCTCTACGAAAGATGGGCGCACCTGGATCGCCTGGCGGTAGTGCCGGGTTTGCAAGGGCGCGGGGTGGGAGCGTTCCAACTGGCCGAGGCAATCAAAATGATGAGCGCACGCGGAACCAGGCGCGTCACGCTCAGCACTCAGGAAAACAATCTGAAATCGCAACGCCTCTACGAAGGATTTGGTTTCCAGAGGGTTAAATCCCTCGAATACAGTTTAATTGGCAAATGGCTTGGTGAGAAATAGGTTGGGGACTACGGGGCAGGGGCCAGCTAAAAATTACCCGGCTTAGTTTTTGCAAAACCCGGCTATTGGGCTGGTTACTCCGGCCTTTCTCAACGCTACTTTCTGGATTGTAACTCGCTCCAAAGGAGATTTGATGCGCGTATTGATGCTATCGTGGGAATACCCGCCGCATACAGTCGGCGGACTTGGCAAGCACGTAATGGAACTCGTCCCGGCTCTGGCTGCTGAAGGCATCGAAACGCATGTTATTACGCCGCGTTTGCGCGGTGGGTTGGCTTACGAGGTCGTGCCGGGTAGCGACACTACCGCTCCCATCTACGTTTACCGGGTTGACCCGGCTGATCCCGGTGATTTCTTTTCGGCGGCCCTTCAAAACAATATTTTGATGCACGAAAAAGCCTACGAAGTAATCGAGGAAAGCGGCCCGTTCGACCTCGTACACGTCCACGATTGGCTGGTGGCTTTTGCCGGGGAGCAGCTAAAGCAGCACTTTAAACTGCCAGTGCTTGCCACGATCCACGCGACCGAACGCGGACGCGGGCGGGGTCATTTGCCGGGAGAACTGCCCAGAGCGATCAACAATGTCGAGTGGTGGCTCACTTACGAAGCCTGGCGGGTGATTTGTTGCAGCCAATATATGTCCAGTGAGGTACGCGAATATTTCGAGACGCCTGCCGATAAAGTTGACATAGTTCCGAATGGCATCAACACTATTCATTTCGACAAACTGGACGGGCTTGACCTGAGCGAGTTCCGGGCGAACTATGCCGCACCCGACGAAAAGATCATCTTTTACGTGGGCCGGGTGGTCGAAGAAAAGGGTGTGCGTACTATTATCGAAAGTGCTTCGACCATCCTGGCGGGCTACCCCAAAGCCAAGTTTGTGATTGCCGGGAGCGGGCCGCAGTTGCAGGAATTCCGCGACCTGACGGCCTCGCGTGGCCTGTCCGACCGCTTCTATTTCACCGGCTTTGTGCCGGACGACGACCGCGACCGGCTTTACAAAGTCGCCGATGTAGCGGTTTTCCCTTCTCTCTACGAGCCGTTCGGGATCGTGGCCCTGGAAGCGATGGCCGCCCGTGTGCCGGTGGTGGTAGCCGAGACTGGCGGCCTGACCGAGGTCGTGACAAATCACCAGACGGGCCTACTGGTCTTTCCCAACAACCCGAACTCGCTGGCCTGGGGCGTCATCCATACCTTGCACAACGAGGAGTGGGCGAAGGCACGGGCCGAAAATGCTTACCGCATGGTGCGCGAGGTCTACAACTGGCGGCGGGTCGCCCGCGAGACGCTGGCCGTTTACGAACGAGTCCACCGGGAATGGCTGGCAAGCGACTGGCGGTTTAGCGGACGCGCTAACCGGGGCCAACTCGTCGGCGGCAAGTGACCTGCGAAGGAAAGAATTTATAGACCAGGTAAGCCAAATAGAGTTTTCTTGAGGGAGACAGATAATGGGCAGTAGTTTTGGCAAAGTTTTCTCGATTACAAGCTGGGGAGAGTCGCACGGCCCGGCGGTAGGGGTGGTGCTGGACGGCTGCCCGGCGGGTCTGGAACTGTCCGAAGCCGATATTCAGGCCGACCTCGACCGGCGGCGGGTCGGGCAGAGCGCGGTGACATCCCCTCGTAACGAAACCGACAAAGTGCAGATTTTGTCGGGGGTTTTCAACGGCCTGACGATGGGAACGCCGATTTCGATGCTGGTCTGGAACCAGGATGCCGACTCGTCGAAGTACGAAGACATTAAAGACCTTTTCCGGCCCGGCCACGCTGATTATTCGTATCTTGCCAAGTACGGTGTGCGCGACCATCGGGGTGGCGGTCGTTCCAGTGCGCGGGAAACGGTGGGACGGGTGGCGGCAGGAGCCGTAGCCCGGAAACTTTTAGCCCGCGAAGGCATTAAGATAGTAGGCTATACCGCCGAGCTTGCCGGGCTGGTCGCGCAGCAGATTGATTTCGACGAGATCAACCGCAACATCGTGCGCTGTCCCGATCCGCAGGTGGCTCCGCAGATGGTCGAAGCGGTGATGGCCGCGAAAGAAGCCAACGACTCGCTGGGTGGGATTGCCGAAATCCTGGCGATAGGTGTACCGCCGGGCCTGGGTGAGCCGGTTTTTGATAAACTGGACGCCGAAATTGCGCGAGCGATGCTTTCTATCGGGGCGGTCAAGGGGATCGAGTTTGGAGCCGGATTTGCGATGGCGCGGATGCGCGGTTCGGAGTCGAACGACCCCTTTGTGAATCGGGACGGTAAGATCGGCACGACCGAGAACAAGGCGGGCGGCATCCTGGGCGGCATTAGCACCGGCGAAGACATCTCGGTACGCCTGGCGGTCAAGCCGACTTCTTCGATAGCCCGCGAACAGAATACGGTCAATACGGCGGGCGAAGAAACTACCATTGCGGTGCGGGGTCGGCACGACCCTACAATCATTGTGCGACTGGTGCCGGTGGCCGAGGCAATGCTTTGTCTGGTGCTGGCCGATCATCTCTTGCGTCAACGGTTGGCGCGGGTATCATTCGACTAGGGGAATTTTAGGCAATGGGATTAAAGTGTGAAAAAGGGCCGATCCCTCTACTGTGCCGCGAGCCGGTAGTGGAGCAATGTGCTTATTGCGGGCATCATTTTTGTATGAAGCACGGCCATCTGGATAAAGCGTGCTGCAAAGCACTCTCCTGCTTGTCGCTCTACAAACGCGATGCGGCTCTGACCGCCCGGCAACGCTGGGAGGAAGAGCGGTTGGCGATAGGTCTGGAACGCAACCAGCTTGGCCTGTGCGCTCAACCGGAATGTCCGAACGGGCTGTACGTGGGCTGCGGCCATTGCGAAGAGCAGTATTGTCCGCAACACCTTCAGCACCACAATTTTACCTTCCAGACCCACACCCGGCGTGGCTCGACCAAAGTTAAAGGCGACATCGCCCTGTGTGAAGTTTGCCAGCCTTACCTCAAAGAGTACCGGCGAGACCGCTACGAGTAGGGCTGAGTAGAAGTGTTCTAAGTTCTACTCAGCACCCACCCGTTAGCACTTAATAATTCTGCTCGGAAATCTGGTCGTTGCCGCCGATGAGGAGGAAGAGACCTCCCCCCAGGATACAAAAAATGCAGGGTACACCGAACTGGCTACTGACGAAGATCGAGAGGAAGAACAGGATAAGAGCAGCCAGGGCCAGCACCAGCCCAATATAGGCAAAAGGGCTGGCTTTGAGGAAATCAAAACGGCTGTTGGGTAACATAATTAACACTCCTAGCTTTTAACTTGGCTTTTAGCTTTTCTTATAGACATAAGCACGACAGTCCTTAACTACCTCTCTATTCTGGCATATTCTGTTCCATTAAAAGTAGTTTAGTTGCGTTAAGAAAGGGTAAACGCCGATGAGTGAACCGCTACCGCAAAGTCAGGCTCCTAAAGCTGGTTTCGATCCGGCCCGCTTCAAGGAGCAGGAACGCGCCGGGTTTAATCTGGTGGCCGACCGCTACGAGAACGCTATGGCTGTGATGGCTCCGGCTATTTCCCGCATGATTGAACTGGCTGAACTTGCACCGGGTCTGCGGGTGCTGGATGTAGCGACCGGGCCGGGTATGGTGGCACTGGTGGCGGCGCAAGCGGTCGGGGCCGAGGGCGCGGTGCTAGGGGTAGACATCGCCGAGGCCGCGCTGGAACGCGCCCGCCAACGGGCTTCCGCCGCAGGGCTGGCCCAGGCTACTTTCGAGGTAGAAGATGCCGAGAACTTGAACCTGCCGGACGGCTCGTTCGACCGGGTGCTTTGCTCGATGGGCCTGATGCACTTCCCGGCTCCCGAAAAAGCTTTGAGCGAGATGTCCCGGGTTCTCAAGCCCGGCGGACGCGTGGTTGTGGCGGTCTGGGGCGAGGCGCAAGAGGCTCCCTTTATTAACGTAGCCATTACGACTTTAGGCCGCACTTTCCCACCGCCTAAAGTCGAACGCCCTTCGATGTTTCGTTTCGGCCAGGCCAGCGTCCTGCAAAATTTGATTGCCGAGGCTGGTTTTGCGGACGTTCAGACCGAGCGAGTCGTATTCGAGTTGAACATTGCCAACGGTGTGTCTTACTGGGAGCGTTTCCTGAATGCGGCGGGTATTACGGCGGTCGCGCTTGCCAAACAACCGCCCGAAACGATGCACATGCTCGAACGCGAGGTCGAAACCGATCTGGCTCCTTACCTGAGTGCCACTGGCTACCGGCTCGATAGCGCGATCAGACTGGCAACCGGCCTTAAAAATTAAGAGCAACCTCAAATCAAAAGAGATTGCTCTTTTGAAGGAACAATCTCTTTTAGTTCATAACTTTCACCGGTCAAGCCAGCTTTAATCGTGGTTGCCTTCGTCCCCACCTTTACCCTTTGATTTAGGCGGTTTAGTTGGCTTAGGTTCTTTGGTAGGCTTAGGCGTTTTGGTAGCCTCTGGTTCTTTGGTAGGCTTAGGCGTTTTGGTAGCTTCCGGCGGGTTTTCGGGTTCTTTAGTTGGTTTGGCCGTAGGCGGCGGTGGTAGTGGCTTGCTCGTCGCGGTCGGGACTGCCGGTTTGGGCGGGACAGGGGTTGCAGTCGGGGCTGGTTTGGGTGTATTGACGGGCGCAACTGGCTTGACAGGTTTAGGAGTCGGCGGGGCCGGAGCCTGGGTCGGCCTGGCAGTTGGTTGAGTAATGACCGTTGGCGTAGGATTACTGACCTGCCGGGCCGGGGCGGGTGGAGTTGATGGTACCGCCAGGATAGCCGGAGGCAGCGCAGCATCCGGGGCCGTTGCCGCCGGGTTGGTAGGAACCTGTACAGCCTCAGTGGCCGGGCTGGTGGGAGTAGGAGTAAAAGTCGAGGTTGCGGTCGCACTTGCAGTCGGGGTGGTGGTCGCAGTAGCGCTGGCCTGAGCGGTTGGAGTAGGCACAACCTGGGCCGGTTGAGAAGCCCCTGTAGGCTTTTGCCCGTTAAGAATACTCCCGATTATGCCTGTGCGATTGGTACTCACCCCGACAGGTTCGCCCGGCCTTTCTGGAATATTCAAACCAACTCCCTGACCCAGCAATGCTCCTGCTACACTGAGCATTATTACTCCAGCCAGCAGCAAAGCCGATTGCCGGTATTGCTTTTTGTCTGCCTGGCGCGGCTGGTTTGCCCGATACATTGGTGAGTGTTCCATCAAAACCCCTTTGCTTTTATCCTCATTTTGGGCCTATCCCTTAGTGTATAACAGAAGGTTATCTAAAAAGTTTGATTAACGCTAAGTAAAGGTTGGGGGTTTATGTTGGATTTATTACTGGTAGGGCTGGGCGGTTGTGCCGGAGCGCAGGCACGATTTGCTGTATCAGGGCTGGCCGCCCGCCGGTTTGGAACCCGCTTTCCCTACGGCACAGTCCTGATCAACCTGAGCGGCAGCTTTGGACTAGGGTTATTTCTGGCTCTGGCGGCGCGGTCGTTCCTGGCCGAGGACGTTTATCGCTGGATTGTGGCGGTAGGATTCTGCGGCGGTTACACCACTTTTTCGACTTACAACTACGAAACCCTGACGATGCTGAGGCAGGGAAATTTGCTCGGTGGGCTAATCGGTAACTGGCTGGGTAGTTACGGGCTAGGTCTGGCGGCAGCAGGGGCCGGACTGGGCCTGGGCAACCTTTTTTAGACCGTAAAAAGGCAGTCTGTGCGAAATTATTTGATCGTGGGCGGGGGCGGTGCTTTAGGGGCAATCCTGCGCTACTGGCTGGGGGGTCTGTTCAAAATTGGGCCGGGCGAATTTCCGCTCGGCACATTCTTGATCAACCTGAGCGGCAGTTTTGGGTTGGGCTTGTTCCTCACCCTGACTACCGAGCGTTGGAAGGTCGGGCCGGGTTGGAGGTTGTTCGGGGCGACCGGCTTTATCGGGGCTTACACAACTTTTTCCAGCTTTTCCAACGAAGTCCTGACCCTCTACCGGCAGGGGTTCTGGACAGTCGGGGTAGCTTATTCGGTGGGTAGCCTACTCGGTGGGCTGGCCTGTGTCTGGCTAGGCTTTGCCCTGGCCCGGCTGATTGCTTTTTTATAATTTCAGTTGCATGTTGTATAGATTGGCATAAGTGCCATTCAGGGCAATTAACTCTTCGTGCGTTCCCTGTTCACCGATTCCGTTATCAGTTAATACCACAATCCTCTGGGCATTTCTGACCGTGGACAAACGGTGCGCTATAATAATGGCTGTGCGGTTGTGTGTTAAGTTCTCTAATGCAACTTGAACAGCCTTTTCACTTTCATTATCCAGCGCACTGGTCGCTTCATCAAAAATGATAACGGGTGGATTTTTTAAGAATACGCGGGCAATACTCAACCTTTGCTTTTGCCCGCCGGATAATTTTACGCCCCGTTGACCAATATCGGAGTCGTAGCCATCGGGCAAAGCCACGATAAAATTATGGGCATTAGCCTTTTTAGCGGCCTCGACGATCTCTTCTATAGTTGCTTGTGGTTTACCATAGCGGATATTGTCTGCGACCGTCCCGCCAAACAGGTATACGTCTTGCTGGACAATACCGATATTCTTTCTTAACGAGCGCAAACTAATATCTCGGATATTCTTACCATCGAGCATTATTTCCCCCTCGTTTACTTCATAAAAACGAGGAATTAAGGAACAAAGGGTCGTTTTACCGACCCCTGAATAACCTACTAATGCCACATATTCTCCGGCTTGTATATCCATAGATAGGTTCTTTAGGACATAACTATGGTCTTCTCTGTACTTGAAGTTCACCTGCTTAAAGGCTACGTTTCCCTGTACCTGGGTAAGTTCGACCGCATCGGGTCTTTCTTGAATATCCGGCTCCACTTCCAAGATATCCATATAGCGGTCAAAACCAGTAATTCCTTCCTGATAGACCCTGGCAAAATTTACCAACCGCTGAATTGGCTCGACCAGGATTCCTACACATAACAAATAAGTCACCAGATCAGCTAAATCTAAAGAAGCGTTTACAATAGCAACGCCGCCAAATACGATCACTGCAATGGTAATGAGCTGTGTAAAGGCAATCATCCCGCCATAAAAGTAAGCCTCGCTCCTATAACCAACCCTCCGGCTATCAATAAAACGATTGTTGGCGTAAGCAAACTTTTTCTTTTCGATCTCCTCGTTTGTAAATGACTTTACAACCCGAATGCCTGAAAGCGAATCTTCGACCTGGGCGTTGATGTCGCCAATTCTATCTTTGCTTTTCCTGAGCGAAAGGTTCATTTTCTTGTTGAAATAAAAGGCATAAAGAGCCATGATCGGTACAAAGATGAGGGTTATCAGGGTAAGCTGAATATTGATGTTGATTAAAATAAGCAACACACCGCTAAACTTCAATACTGCAATGGCGAAGTCTTCCGGGCCGTGATGATACAATTCGGAAAGAGCGGCTAAATCGTTGGTGAGCCGCGTCATTAACTCGCCTATTTTTTGGTCATCATAAAAACTAAATGATAATTTTTGGTAATGTTCAAATAATTCGCTTCGCATATCACTTTCCATCAGAGTCCCCATCATATGCCCGGCATAATCTACAAAGGTGTTACAGACAGTATGAACAACCACCAGTGCAAGCATAACAGCACCCATCACATAGATTTGGTTGAGCGCATCGGGCGTATTGACGGCCAGAAGGTTTTTGGTGATATAGCTGGTGCATAGGGGAAATACCAGGGTAGTTGCCGACACAATAAAGGCACAGAGCATGTCTAGCGAAAATAACCCTAAATATGGTTTGTAGTACGACAGAAATTTCTTACTTCGTGAATTCACAAAAATTCTCCTCACATAAATATGGCGGCATTGTAACGGTGACAAAGAAGTCGGTGGCACCGCTGTAACTAGCCAGCTTTTTCTAAACCAGACTGATAATGATTGGTACAGCACAAATTAGCCGCTGAATACTCAGAGGTGAGAGGAGAATACGGCGATCATGCTGAAGGGTGTTCAAAATAGCACCAGGCAGCGCAATAATACCGCCTCACGTCATGAGGTTGTTAGGCACGCCTGATCAGACTGGCACTTAGAGGAGAAAAAGAGAATCAAAAAACAGAGAAATATCCAGGGGGTTAAAATCAGTTGCGGGCGATGGGCGCAAACCCATAACGTCGGAAGATGTTAGACCAGTTCTGGATACTACCTAAGCCCAGTGGAACACAGGCATATCTGTTTCAACGGCAATGTGATAGTAGACATCTTTCTGTTTCCTTTCGACTTATATTCATAAAATAACTGCTGGTGGCATCTTAGCATAAGACACCCGACCACGAACATCCTAGCATGAGAAAATTTAATTGGCAAGCTGGAAAAAGTCTTTTAGTAGCCCCGCCAGCCTCGGTAGCGGTAACGGCGGTGGTTGCTGCGGATCGAGTCTACCAGGTAACCATAACCGGTCGTATCGCGGCCAAACAAGAAACGGTAGTAGGAGCCGTTCGTGGCCCGTACCGCCACGTAGTAGCCCAGCCCAACGTTAGCTACTCGCTCGATTTCCGGCCAGCTTACCCGTAATTCTGGTGGACGGCGAAAGAGGGTCTGGGCGGTAAACCCCTCGCTCGTGAGCGTGGTCGAGTGCGGCACGACCAGCCAGGAATTGACCAGCCACCAGGCGGTCAGCCCGCCAAGCACACAGATAACCAGAAAATCCAGCCAGAGCGAACGGCCCAGGATGCGAAGGAGAGGCAGGAAGCGGGCAATCAACAGCAAGCCGAAGCCCCAACCAAAAGCTCCGGCCACAAAACCTGCGCCATACAAAATCGAACGAGTGTAGCCATAAGAACGATATTCTATCACGGGGCTTCCTCAATTCTTTAATCCGAGAATCAGAAAAAAACAAAAAACAAAGATCAGAAAATACGGAAAATCAAGGTTTATGCCTGGATGTCCACCTGGCCCCATCGAATCAGCGAGGCACCCCAGGCAAAACCGCCGCCAAACCCGGCAATCGCTACCCGCATTCCGGCTTTTAAGGCTCCTTCCTGTACCGCTTCGTAAAGAGCAATAGGAATCGAAGCTCCACTGGTATTGCCGTAACGCTGTAAATTCTGGTAGACCTGCGCGGGCGGAAAGTTCAGCCGACTCCGCACTCCCTCGATGATCCGGGCGTTAGCCTGATGTGCCACCAAAAGGTCTACTTCGGTCAGGGTGCGGTCGGCCTGTTGGACGGCCTGGAGGCAGGCATCGGCCATGCCGCGCACGGCAGATTTAAACACTTCGGTGCCGTTCATGCGAATAAAATGCTGCCGGGCCTGGACGGTTTGCAAACTGGCCGGTGCTTTCGAGCCACCCGCCGGGATGATCAGGTGTTCGCCTTTAGCTCCATCGCTCATAATCACCACCGACTCGATTTCGCCACGGGTGCGGTCGTCCCCACGGGCCGCCTGGACGACTGCCGCACCTGCGCCATCGCCAAACAGTACGCAGGTCGAGCGGTCTTGCCAGTCAATTACCCGCGACATCGTTTCGGAGCCGATAATCAGGACATTTTCAGCCATGCCACTGACGATGTAAGCGCGGGCGACGCTCAGGGCGTAGATAAACCCGGCACAGGCCGCGCTCAGGTCGAACGCTCCGGCGCGGGTTGCGCCGAGGGCATCCTGGGCCAGGCAAGCCGTACTGGGAAAAGGATGTTCAGGAATGAGAGTCGCGCAGATGATCAGGTCTAGCTGGTCGGCCCGCAGACCCGCCGAGGCCAACGCCTGGCGCGAAGCCGCGACCGCCATTGACAGGGTAGTTTCTTCCGGGGCCGCAATGCGCCGTTCGTGGATGCCGGTGCGCTGGACAATCCACTCATCGGAAGTATCCACCAGTTCGGCTAGTTCCTTATTAGTCATCACTCTGTCGGGCAGATAAACCCCTAACCCGGTGATAGCGGCGCGGGGTAATCTTGTTTGAGTGTTCAAAAGGGCTACTCCTCTTCCTCTCGCTTCGTTTCAAGCACCTTCGTTTCAAGCACGTTCTTTGGACGCCAGGCGGTGCAATGTCGGCTCTTATTATACGGGACAAGCGCAAGGGCGTCTATAGTTCCAAGTCTAATCCTGGTACATTACTTGCAATTCATGGTTGCAAAATAGTATTTGCGCATAGCAAAATTTGACCAGGAAAGGGAAGGCTAACGATGGCCGATCTTAATGGGGCGGTAGGTAAAGCAAAACAGGCCGAAGCCGGAGCCAGGCAAGCGACCAACAGCCAATGGGCGCACTGGCTGATCCGGGCCGGATACGCCACGGTCGGGATTGTGTATATTATAATCGGCGGGCTGGCTGTTCTGGCCGCGCTAGGCAATGGCGGCAAAACAACCGATCAGAAAGGAGCCGTTCAGACCATTAACGAGCAACCTTTTGGCAAATTTCTCTTGATTTTAGTTGCAATTGGACTGGTCGGATACGCTTTGTGGAGTCTGGTGCGGGCCACCTTCGACCTCGAACGCAAAGGCCGGGACGCAAAAGGCATTTTGACCCGGTTGGGTTACGCCGGAAGTGGCCTTTCCTATGTAGGGCTGGCAATTCTGGCGGTACAATTGGCCTCCGGCACCAGTAGCGGCAATCAGAGTTCCGACACTACGGCCCAGGACTGGACGGCGCGTTTGTTAGACCAACCTTTTGGAGTGGCCCTGGTAATCGCGGTGGGGTTGTTTGTGCTAGGGCTGGCCGGAGTGCAATTCTATCGGGCTTACACCGCTAAATTCCAAAAGCAACTTGACCTGGGAGGAATAAGCCGTGCGGCTAGAGAGTGGGTTTTGCGGTTGGGCCGCTTCGGACTGGCGGCGCGTGGCGTAGTTTTCAGCTTGATCGGGATATTTCTGATTCTAGCGGCGGTGCAGCAAAAACCGCAGGAAGCAAAAGGGCTGGGCGGAGCTTTGCGTGAACTTACCGCCCAACCCTACGGTCAGCTATTGCTGGGCCTCGTCGCTCTTGGTCTGGTGGCGTTCGGTCTCTTCCGCTTGCTAGAGGCCCGCTTCCATCGGATTAATCCGGCCTGATTTGCTTGCTTACAAATATTTCATAATAAATGTGACCTGGAGACTGTCGCCTAAAGACCACAGTCTCCAGGTCACATTTATTATTGCTGGCTCTTTTGATAAAAGTAAAATGTTGGGGTAAAGGTTCTTATAAAATACGCCCTATAGCCTATTGACGGGCGGCAGATAGAAGCCTAAAGTGTATAAACGATATAAGAAGGCTAAAAGTCTGGCTCATTGGCCTGAGACTTGCGAGATTCATTAAAACATATAATAGCGAAGTATTTAGAAAACTTGAATTGGGGCGAAAGTGATTTTTACAACAAAAAAAGAGGGAAGCCGAGCTAAGCCGGTTTCGGTGCGCGGCAAAGTCTGGCGAATGGCCTGGCCGACTATTACCGAACAGTGCTTGAACCTGACGGTCGGTTTGAACGAAGTGTTTTTGGTCGGGCATCTCTCAAAGGAAGCCGGGGCGCGACTGGGTTATGATAGTGCGCAGGGTTTAGCCGCCGTTAGCCTGGGCCAATTCTTCAACTGGATTGCTCTGGCGGCTTTCAACGGTATAGGCATCGCTACGACCGCTCTGGTTGCCCGCTCGATTGGGGCGAAAGAACCTCAAAAGGGGATTGTCTACGGGCGGCAAGCCTTGCTGATGGCCTTTGGGCTGGGCGTGTTTATGAGCCTGGTGCTTTACTTTGCCGGGCCATTTATGCTCTTCCTGCTCGGTGCGGACGGACAGCTAATGGAAATTGGCACGACCTTTGTCCATACAACCGCCCTCGGCATGCCTTTCTTTGCCCTGCTGGTGGCCGGAAACGGCTGTCTGCGCGGAAAAGGCGATACCCGCACGCCGCTAATTGTAATGCTCCTGGTTAATGTAACCAATATTGCGGTGGCATGGTTGTTAGTCAACGGGCAGTTTGGCTTACCGGCTTTGGGCGTGGAAGGGGCGGCTTTGGGCGCAGTAACTTCCTGGGCTATTGGCTCGGTGCTGGTGGTCTCGAAGCTGCTTTTTGGTCTGCGGATTGGCCCTTCCAACCGGGATTTTCGCATTCCACTTAGCCTGAAATTCAACCGGGAGGCGGCAGGAGCAATTTTTAGCCAGGGTTTACCCACCGTAGCCGAGCAATGGACTTTCCAGGTCGGTATTTTCTTTTTCGCCCGCATCCTGGTATCGCAAGGTACGGTAATTTACGCCGGACATAACGCCATCATCAATATTGATAGCATTTCGTTCCTGCCAGGGATCGGGCTTGGTATCGCCAACACTGTACTGGTCGGTCAGGCGTTGGGGGCGGGTAAGCCGGAGGAAGCGGAACTTTACGCCAAAACCGCTTACAAGATGGGGCTGTTCTTCATGACGATCATGGGCGGGACATTTTTCTTCTTCCCGGAGTTCTTTCTCGGTCTTTTGATTGGCGACCCACGGGTAATTGCGGCAGCCACTCCCGGTCTGCGTATAGCCGGACTGTTTGACCCGCTGGTTGGAACTGGTTTTATCCTGACCGGGGCTTTGCGGGGGGCCGGGGACACCCGCTTTCCGCTCTATGTCCGCATGCTCAGTAGTATTGTAGTGCGGGTTAGCCTGGGCTACCTTTTCATGCAAGTTTTGGGTCTGGGTCTATTAGGGGGACGGTTGGCAATGGGTGCAGATACGACCCTCCTGGCGGCCCTGGTAATCTGGCGGTTCCGCAGTGGCCGCTGGAAGACGATCTGGCAAGAGCGGGCCAACCGGCGTCTGGGCCACGGCTTAGGACATCAGGCTGCTAGAAATATAGAAGAACCACAAATCAAACCGGCCCTGGCAGGTGGACAACCGGCCCTGGTTTCAACTCGGTCTGGTTTCGGCGCAACCTCAACCTCACCTGCTCCTCAGGCTGCGATGTCGGCCCCGGACGCAGATTAACGGAGCGTAGATAGAAAAGGAAAAGAGGAAGCCTGACACTTATCAGGCTTCCTCTTTTTTAATCCGAAAATTAAGGTAAGAGAATGATTTAATCCTTATCGTCGTGCTGTGAACCCCGGCCCGGATTAGAAGCCGAACCGCTACGGTGCTGTTTGCCATCCTTCAAAGTGCCGTCCGGGTTGCGAGTATCCTCGCGGGTGTCTTCTTGCCATTCGTTCTTGTCGTGCTGGGCCGGAGCTGCCGGGTCTTTGTGTTCGCGGGCTTGCTTTTCGTAAGTTTCTTCCTTCTTGGGCGAGCCGGTAGTTATTTCGACGCTTTTAGAGGGATTGTTCGGCCCCTTCGATACCCGCTGGTCGTTGTCGTCGTGTTTGTGCTGACCTTGCTTTGCCATTGTTTGCCTCCTGTAGCTTTTTAGCAACATTTAACTCATGGCTAAGTAGGGCAATAACTATGCCAGGGTCGGGTCAGGAGCGCACAAAGACTCGCACGGCGTAATCGTCCGATTTAACAACTTCGTTGCCTTCTTTACGGGTCAGCACCAGGGTTTGATCGGAGCCGTCCGGGTTCATCGAATAAATCCGGGCGGCTTCGGACGGCCCTCGGTCGCTGTTAAAGTAGATGCGCGAACCAAATTTACTGCCTGACTCCGGCACCCAGACGGGATGACTGTTACGGCCCTGGTTGCCCACGATCCGTTGTAAACCTTTGCCATCGGCATTGACCACCCAGATGTCTTTGGGATAACGGTTTTTGATGTCCGGGTTGTTATCGTTGGTGCTAAAGACAATTTTAGTGCCGTCGGGCGAGAAAGTCGGCCAGAGCAAATTCTCGGTCGTGGCGGTCGCTGGGACGGGTAGTTTTACAAGATCATTCAGACTCGCCGGAGCCGCTTTGGTACGGCTTAAATCCAGAGAATACAGGCTGTAAAGTCTGGTAGTTTCATTTTCCATCGCAAAGACGATTCGCCGGTCATCGTAAGCCCAGGAAGGGCCAAGTTTGGGCCGCCCACCGGTAGCGGTCAAGCGTAGCGGAGTGGCCGAGGTATCGTCAGCCGAAATCATGTAAAGTTCGTTGTCTTTCTGACTAACGTAGACTAGCTGGTTTGATTTGTGAGCGAATTCCGGGTTGAGCGCATTGGGCGATACCAACTGGGCGATACCACTGTTGAAACCCATGACAAACAAATCGTAAGTGTCGTACTGTTCGCCGCGCCGACGTTGAAAGACAATTTTTTGGCCGTCCCGCGACCAGGCCGGAGCCGAATCGCGTCCACTGGTCGTAAGTTGACGGGTAGAGGGAGAACGGACATCGTAGGAAAAGAGGTAAGTCGAGTCGTCTTTGTCACTGAGCGAGGTAAAGACAAGCACGACATCCGGCCCTGTCACCGCCGGACTGGTTGTGAGCGGCTCTGGCGTGGTAGCTTGGACAGTCGGTTGAGGAGCCGCCAGGCCGGTAGTGGCCGCAGTAATATTAGCTGTGGCAGTTGGGTTGCTTGTAACGGTGGCTTTTGAGGGAAGCGATTGGGCCGGATTGCCAGCCTTAGTATTCAAATACAAAGCTGTAGCACCGCCCGCCAGGGCCAGCAGTAAGAGCAGTACCAGCACCCCGACCAGCCGACGCCGTTTTCGCCTGGGATGCACCGGGTCTATCGGATGAAGCGGACGCCCAGGCGGGGTGGAAACCTGCCCTAGCGGAGTATAAGAGCGGCCAGGCGACTTTGAAACCTCGGCCTGGGCCGGTTCAGGGCGGGATGCTGGCTGCGCCGCTCCGGTCGTCGGTGGAACGGAGGCTGACCCAGCGGGTATTTGCAGCCTGATAGTAGGTTCGAGGGGTGGCAAGTCCTGTTCTCGCAGCGATTGGCCGCCCGTGGGCCAATCGGTCTGTAGTTGCGAGGGCGTAATTACGGCTATTTCGGTAAGCTGGGCCTGGGCCGGTAAGCGCAACTTTTCCGTAGCTTTCCAGGCCGGAATTGCCAGCGGGGTTGTCGTCGGCAAAACTTCGCTCACACTCAGGAAAGCATCTACGGTTGGGCTACTCACCGAGAGGTCTACCGCTTCTTGAAAAGCCGCCGCCAGGTCTTCGACCTTCTGAAAGCGGGCTTCCGGGCGTTTCGCCAGAGCCTTTTGCACCACCCGCTCGATAGGCGAGGCGTACTGAACGCCCCAACTTCCTAGCGGTGGCACAGGGTCGTTAAGGTGTTTAAAGCCAATGCCTTCACCCTGAAAAGGTAGATGGCCGGTGAGCATCTGATATAACACGACGCCTAGCGAATAAATGTCGCTGCGTTTGTCCACCCGATCCAGGAATTGTTCGGGGGCCATATAGAGTGGCGTCCCCATAATCGTCCCGGTACGGCTAGGATTAGAGTTCGAGAGAGCCTTAGCGATGCCGAAATCCGATAGTACCAGGCGGTCGCTGGCGTGGTGCAGCAGGATGTTCGAGGGCTTTACGTCGCGGTGAACAACGTTGCGCGAGTGGGCGTAGCCGAGGCCCGCCGCGACCTGGGTCAGGTATACCGCAATCTCGGCCAGGCTGAGGCGTTCGGGAGCCATAATTCGGTCACGCAGAGTGCCGCCGCCGTAATAGCTCATCACGAGGTAAACGCGCTCTCCTTCCTGGCCGTAATCATAAGCCCGCAGGATGTTCGGGTGATCGAGGTCGCGCATCAACTCGCTCTCGCGCTGGAACCGCACCAGAAAGTTTTCGTCGTTGAGCAGGTCGGTGGAGAGGATTTTGATTGCTACATCGCGGTCGTTCTCGGTGTCGAAGGCGTGATAAACCAGCGACATGCCGCCGCGTCCAGCCAGGCCCAGGATACGGTAACGACCCCCGGCCAGGGTTTTCAGCCCGCCCTGAGTGGTCGGAGTAGTCTGGGTCAGTATGTTGTTATCTTCGTCGGTCGTCACCGCTTCACCTGCACCCTAATGCGTTCCTCTGTTATCCCACTCTGCTACCAGATGTAGCTTTTCCTGGCTCTTTCTTTCCTGGCTCTTTCTTTGTAGCTTATAGGAAGTAGCAATCTCGATGATCTTACCACGCCCATTTCATCCGGGCAATAAGTATTTGGTCTTATTAAGCCTTTCTTCATAAAATAAGCTTAAAAATTAATCTAAAAGAAAGGCTGGAAAAGGATCAACTTTCTCCTGCTATAATAAGAGCGCAAGTTGCGCCAAAGTTGCGCTCTTATTATAGATTTTGATTAAAGCTAGAAGGAGGCCTGGATGTCCGAAGCGAATGTTACTGCTATGCCCGCTATGAAGCTTGAGCTTGTGCCTGTGCCAGTAACAGATGTTGATCGCGCTATAGCTTTCTACGTTGAAAAGGTTGGCTTTAACCTGGATCATGACGTTCAACCAAGCGATACAATGCGGGTGGTGCAGTTAACCCCGCCCGGTTCGGCCTGTTCGATTGTATTTGGAACAGGTATGGGTGAAATTTCAGAAACTAAGTCAGGCTCGATCAAGGGTCTGCATCTGGTCGTAAAAGACCTGGGCGAGGTGCGGGCAATCCTGGCTGGCCGAGGGGTGGAAGTAAGCGAGATTCAGGAATACCCACAGGGTATTAAGTACGCCTATTTTAGCGACCCGGACGGCAACTCCTGGGCTTTACAGGAAATACCACCCAATGTAACAAAGATTTAAGGCCAAAGCTACTCGAAGCATTTGCTTCAAGGCCTGTTGCGGTTGGATGTACCAGCCCTGTCAACTTCCTTTGACGGGGCTGGTAAACTAGGTTCAGGAGACGAGGACAAGCAAGGCGAGATTAGAAAGAACGATAGCGATGGCTAAGAAAGAAAGCCTACCCCGGACAAACGCCATGCGGGCACTCGACGCCCGTAAAATAGCCTATGACGCCCTGACCTATTCGGCGGAAATTCATTCGGCGGACGGCGCGGCAGAGGCTCTTGGCGTCAGTCCGAGCGTGGTCTACAAAACTCTGGTGGTTTTGCCCGAAAGCGGGCAAGGACGGCCCTTGCTGGTGATGGTGCCGGGAACGCAGGAGCTTGACCTCAAAGTGCTAGGTGTGAGCGTAGGCGAGAAAAAACTGCGGATGGCAAGCCAGCGTGAAGCTGAAAACCTGACCGGCCTGCTCGTCGGCGGTATTTCGGCCCTGGCACTGCTGAACAAAGGGTTTCGCATCTTTATCGAACAGGCCGCCCTCGACCTCGACCGCATCTACGTCAACGGCGGGCAGCGCGGCTTGAACCTTCGCCTCTTGCCTGCCGACCTCCTGGCTGTAACCGGCGCACAACCGATCAGAACAAAAGCTGAGGAATGATGAGGGCTGAACTGGCCGAATGATAAATTTTTCAAAAGGGCCACTGCAAAATTTCTTGGGGCGACTATCGGGTAACGGAGCAGGACGACCGCCGCGAGATAAAAAATACAGCGAGGCGCAGCAAGAAGCGCAACAAACTTTGCTGCGGCGGTTTCGTCCGCCACCGGGCGAATGGCTGCTGCTAGGGCTGGCCGGGCTGACTATTCAGGGCTGCGTGCTGTGGGGCGCGATGGCGATGTTCTCGCTGGTAGACCTCAACTGGGTCGTGCCTGGCACGGCTCTTTATCAGGTTCTGCTGCTGGGAGTGGTCTATCTGGCCGCTTTCTACCGGGGGCGCAACCTGGCCGAGCGCGACCGAAACGAATCGCTGTGGGTACGGCTGTTAGGGCTGCTAATTATGGTCGTCCTGGTGCGTTTCGGGCCGTATCTTTTCAATTTGGAGGAGCTTTCCTACGATCTCAGGACGTGGCAAACCCAGACGGGCCGTATCCTGACCCCGGCTTTTGGCGTGCTGCTGGTACTGACGCTGTGGAGTGCGCAGAGTGGCGAGCGGCGAGGCCGGGAGTTGCTGACCCTGTACGTGCGTCCGCACGAACTGCCGGTGGAACGCGGCGGGGCCGGGTTGGGCGTAACCGTTTCGCTTGACCGTCAAAAAGCTTACCGCGACCTTAAAACGCATCTGGTCTTTGGCGGGTTCCTGCTGGCCTTTAGTATCGCGGCTCTGGTCATCATTTTTCAGCGCGAAGTGGGCAATGCCGTAGCGGGTACACTGATTGGCCTGTTGCTGGCTTATGTCGTCGTTACGCTGGGCTTTTTAAGCTGGATACGTCTGCGCTACTTGCGCACGATCTGGCAGTTGGGCGAACTGACCGAACCGGCCACTTTGCGTAGTCGTTGGACGACTTATTTTCTGGCCCTGGCTCTGCTGGTGACGCTACTGGCTTTGGTTCTACCCCGTACTGGCAACTTGAGTCGGCCTGACTGGAATCTCAATCTTGGCGGTGGTAAAGGCGATCAACAGCTACCCGGAGATCGTTTACCGACCCCCGATGCCCAGTTCCAACCGGCCCAACCGCCGCCGCGCCGCCCGGATTTTCAAACCCCAGATTGGCTTGGCCCGCTGTTGTTCTGGCTGGCAGTGGCGGTGGCGGTCGGTGTGATTTTTTATCTGTTGCGGCGGGTAGCTTGGCGAAAAATCAAATGGCCTTCCTTCAAGCTGGCTCTGCCGAATTTTGTCAAAATGCTGCAAGATTTTTGGGCCTGGCTCCTGGGTTTCTTCCGCCGCAAGCCTCGACTACCGCGTGAAACGGTCGAAGATGTGGCGGGCGCAAAACGAAGTTGGTGGAACCGCTGGAGCCGCGAAAGCTTGCCAACCGATCCACGCGGTCAGGTGCGCTACCACTATCGTCAAACCTTACGCCGGGCTAAACAAGCCGGAGTGCCGCGCCAGCCTCCCCAGACGCCCCAGGAGTACGCCGGGTATTTGCAAGACCGCCTGATCGAACCAGCCCAACCGTCTCCCACCGACTCGCGCCAGGACGTAGACCGGCTACGGGCCGCTTACGAAGAAGCCCGCTTTAGCCTGCACCCGATCAGCCCGGATGTCGCGCTGGATGCCGCCGAACGCGCCTCCCGGCTTGGCGGTGCGCTTCGCCAGGTACGCCGTGGCCCCCGGAAGAAGGATTAGCCAGGATACCTTAAACCTTCTGAGTTTTAAGGCGGTAGATTTTAGGAGTTAGAGCCACAAAACGACGGAACTGAGTGGTAAAGTGGCTCTGGTTGCTAAAACCAACCTGGGCGCAAATATCAGAAAGAGTCAAATTGGTGGTAGCCAGCAAAATTTTAGCTCTTTCCACACGCCGCTCCAGAATATAACGATGAATACTCAGGCCAGTAGCTTTCTTAAAAGAACGGGCCAGATGAAAAAGGCTAAACTGCGTCAGACCAGATAATTCAGCGAGGCTTAAATCTTCCTTTAAATTAACTTCGATGTAATCAACCAATTGCTTTAGTAACGGCTTACTTAATGCACCTACCTCTTTTTGTAGCGGTTTGAACTGTCGCACCCCATAGTTACGTAATAGATGCACTGACGCTACGTTGATAAGCGACTCGACAAACAGTTGGCTGGGGGCAGTATCAGGTTGGCGTAGCTCATGACGCAAAGCCAGACCCAGTTGCCAGAGCAAAGGGTCTTTCCCAAAGCTTTCAACTAGCTCGACGCTATCTCCCTTAAGCAGGTCGTGGACGCAGTAATGCAAATGCTGGGGGGTTAAATAGAATGAGGCAAATTCACCGTAGTTTTCCCATTGCAAGGCGTGAGGTTGGTCGGAAACAATCAGGCAAACCGCTTCTTCTTCTAAATTTTGGGTGCGCCCGAACCCTCCAGCAGTTTGCCAGAGCGAGCGAAAATTGGAAGGAGTAAAAGGGGTAGTTATCTGAATTTTGGAATGGGTGTTTTCTAAAAAAAGATCGCCCGGATAATAAAAATACTCCACGCCGACCTGTTCCCACTGAAAGGTTTTAACTTGAGTAAGTGGGAGGAGTACCTCAGACTCGGACTCATTTTGATAAATCCCACCATTGTATTTTTCCATAGTTTTTATTCTAGAAGACAAGACTGGTTCGGGTTCAATTTGCTTATTTTTATCTTACTATAAATCTGCTGGATTGTCTTGCCAAATCTCGATTAGACCCTCCTAAAGCTTGCTTTGGCTCGTTTCCCAAGCCAGGCTTTAGCTGAACCTTATTGCATTTAAATGCAAGCAAGATTTGGCAAAAAATGGGCAAGAAACCGAAAGACAAACAGCCACTAACTTTGTTACTATTAAAGCGAACAGGTTAAACGCTGCAAAATTTAGTCTGCGAAATAGGCGGGCTTAAAACCACTTTTATTTTAGTAAGAGAGCCTTTCGTAATTGATTTTGGCATCTACGTAATATCTAGGTAGTGCCAATATTTGAGCCGTTACAAGTGCTTTACCCATATCAACCTATGGCTAAAACCTGCAACTAAATGGGTTTGTACCAAAATCGCTCGTTAAACTGAGTTCAAAAGGCAATTATGAAAGGCTCTCTAATAGCATTAACGAAGGGTAGAATACTGATGACGCAGACAATTGAACAGGGTGCTTTAGACCATCCCAACGTCAAGGCGATCAAGGCTTATCAGGCAGCAATGGCACAGGGAGATGTTGAGAGTGCTTTACATATATTCCAACCAGATGTTAAATACGTTGTTCCCGGTAACAATCATTTGTCGGGTAATTACGAAGGGCCGCAGGCAGTAATGGGTTATTTTGGTCGGTTGATGGAATTAACCCAGGGTACTTACCGTATTACTCAACAAAGCTGGCTGGTCAATGACCTGGAACAGGTACTACTCGAAACCCATAATTATGCCGAGCTTGCCGGTCGTAGCTACGAGTGGGATGAGGCTATTCTGTTCACCTTCAGGGATGGTAAAAAGGCTCGGATTGACCTTTATCAGGCTAATCAGGCCGGGGTAGATGAATTTTTTGGCAAATAAAGCCAGCATGTGAAGCAGACAGGCATAAAGTGAGGAGTAATAAGCGGGAAATTCATATCTTCCAAAACCCCTTTTCGGTTGGCCTTGTGTCGGGCTGCAGGGCGGTTGCAAGGTGGTGAAACGGAAAAAGTAGAAAAAGAGAACCTAATCTAGTATGCTAAAGGTGACAAAACCAAAGCAAAGCTAGAAAGGTTCTCAAGATGAAATATAGCACAATTAACTTTGAGGTCAAACTA
>JBBRBE010000071.1:0-28643 GCA_038206175.1 Chloroflexia bacterium | reverse complement strand
GCCTGTAATATTAAAGATGAACGGAATCATTGTCGGATCGGCACTTTTGATTGCACCTGGCTTGAGGGCTTTCACCAGATTGATCGCCAGCCAGCCATCGTAGGTCGGCAGGGGAATAGTGCCGACCGGGACATCGGGCGGAAAGTCTTTAGCTCGTTTAGTCTCGAAGGCCAGGTAGAAATCCTCGACTAGCACCCCAAAACTTTTCTGGAAAGCGACTTCCCAGGGTACTTTCTGACCCAGAGCTTGCCAGTAACGGCTGAGGGCAGTTTTGCCGCCGTAATTAGTGACTAGAAATTCGGTTGCCAGAAAGCCGATGCTGTAATAATCCATTGGCGAATAGGGGCTGTACTGTTCGATGCTTTTGAGTGGGTAGGCTGCAAAGCGCACGTTGCCGACTTTGCTGCGGCGTACCCGCTCGAAGGGAACCAGGCCGTTATCCGCCGCCAAACGGTAGGACATATAATCTGCACTGCCTTCTACTAACCAGTGCGGCGCGAAATTTTCGTAATCGTTGCCCAGAGTGTAACTAGCCGCTTCGATTCCGGCCATGTGAAACTGGGTAGTATGATAATACTCGTGCAAGACTGTCACGCTCCGTTCGGCGTCGGGGACAGCCTGCCAATCTCGGCTGGCAACGTGCAGCACGATCTCGCCGGGAGTAGCACTGCCCAGCACATCCTCGCTTCGCCGCAGAATCGCAACGTCGCCTTTCGCGTCCACTTTCAAAGGGCCAGATTCGCCAAAAGAGCTACGAGCCAGCGCAATGGCCTTCTGGATCAAGTCGCGCTGACTTTCGGAAATGGCCGGGCCAAAGACATAAAGGACATCTTTGCCGTTTACCACCGAAGGGGTGGCAAGTTCTCGGTTGACGGTAGGACTGCCGCCAGTAGAAACCGGGGAAGAACTGGCCGAGGAAGTAGCCAGGGCGGTGCTACTCGCTTCGGTCGGCAGAGCCAGGCTAGGACTGCTCTCGCCGCAAGCTCCCAGAGCCACACTCAACAGCATAATCAAGATCAGTGGCAGAATAAAACGACCGCTAAACTTCCACTCGCGCATACTGGCCTTCCTCTTTGCTGACATTTGTTGCTCTAAGCCTGTGGCCCCGGCCCCGTGAAGTTGTAAAATTTGGCTTTTTGCTTTAACACTAACTCTCCGCGTTTAGAATGTAGTGCATTTTAGCAAAACAGGCTCTGGCAAGCTATGAAGTTGCACACGATCCAGGCTGCCGGGAACCACCTTTTTAATAAACTACATCCAGAAGTAATTTAGCTGGCCTTTTACTGACCCAATAATCCGACTCCGGTAATTACCGGCTAAACCTGGCTGACCCAGGCCTGATCGTGCTGCCGGAAGGTATCTTGCAAGTTCTGCACCACCTCTGCCGGGAGTGCGCCCCGCTCGACCAACCCAATGTTGTAACGCAAGTGTTCTAGCTTGCTCGTGCCAACGATGCTGCTACTCACCCCCGGCCTAAAAGCCGTAAAGCGCAGGGCTAACTCTTGCCATTCGTATTCGCCCCGGTCGAGGCCCATTGCTTGCCAGCGCAACCAGTATTCTTCGGCATAATCTCCGACCGGCCTTTGCTCAAAACGCCAGGGAGCATTCGCTATAGGCCGCTTGGCGATCACGCCCATTCCCGCCGCCTGCGCCACTGAGAGGCCGCCCTCGATCACGCGCTGATCGCAAATATTAAGCGAAGTTTGCAGACTGCCGAACTCGCCCGACCGGGCGGCCCACTCTAACGGCTCGTTATCCCCTGAATAAGCCGCCACTCGCACCTTACCTGCCGCAACTGCCGCATTGAGGGCTTCTACTACCTCACCCTGTTGTAGCACTTCCAGCGAACACGAATGTAAATGCACAATATCGAGATAATCGGTTTGTAGCCGACCGAGCGCGGCCTCGATGCCCGCCGTAATGACCGGCCCTGTCCAGTCCTCGTAGCCGGGGATGTCGTAGCCAACTTTGGTAGAAAGAACGAATTCGACCCGGCGATGGCCCAGATGCCGCCCGATGCGCTCTTCGGACAGGTTGTAACCTCTGGCGGTATCTACCAGCGTTATGCCCATATCCAGCACGGCGTTAAGCAAGCGTCCGGCTTCCTGCTCACTCATTCGAGGGCTGCCGATATGTCCCGCCCCGAACCCCAGGGCTGATACGGTCAGGCCAGTCGTACCAAAAGGTCGCTGCCGCCATTCATTGCTCATTCATCGCACCTTTCTTATCTTGTCTTATCTTAAAGATTACCAGGGAAACAAAATGGCCGAACCAGAGCGGAATTGCGCGGAGGCTAGGACTGGTACCGGGCGAACATGCGTCGTGACAGAGAGAGGCGGCGTCCCGGCAGGGGTTCCTATGGGCGCAACAGGGCCAGGCGTGGTTGCAGGCGGGGTGGTCTGAGGACCACCAATACCTGGCTGGCTGGTCGAAGGGGCCGGACTCGCTACGATGGACGGAGCGATAGCTTCGGGAGGTAATACGCCGGGTGGCGTTACAGTCGGCTGACCGGGACTGGGCGGGAGTAAGGTAGGGCGGGCAATCGGCGTAGTCGGTGGAGTAGTGACAGGTGAAGTCGGGCCGGGCGTGACTGTCGGCGTAGCC
This sequence comes from Chloroflexia bacterium, assembly GCA_038206175.1. Classification (GTDB taxonomy): domain Bacteria; phylum Chloroflexota; class Chloroflexia; order Chloroheliales; family Chloroheliaceae; genus 54-19. The sequence continues at coordinate 26,039 of JBBRBE010000071.1, read as the reverse complement.
GTAGGCGACGGAGTGGACGTCGGAACCGGCGTGCGAGTGGGCGGAACGGGCGTAGCCGTAGGCGGGGGAGGTTGGCGGATGCGGACATTGACCGTCGGACTATTAGTCAACGCCAGGCCCATCGGCAAATCCACCAGCACCGGCAGCGCAATATCCCCGACGCTTTGATCTTTGAGGTCTACTACAGCCCGCACCTGGTCAAGCGGAAATTCCTGAAAAGCCTGATAGGGGCCGCTAATTACAATATCAATATTGCTGGAAGGGTTAAAATCGTAGCGAAGATTGGCCGCGCCGTTGATAAATTGAAGCGGCACCGAAAGACGCTTACTGGTGGCAAACGGCACTATGTCAATTTCTACCTTTACCAACTCAACCCCCTGTACCGTGATATTCGAGGGGGCTTGCAAAGGCACCGACACAATAACCTTACCAGTTTTATCTGTTATGTCAACTGGAGTGGTTGCGATAAACTGGATGCCATTGAGTAACTCGCCGTTGCCGCTATAGATTGTCGCCAGCACCGGACTGACTCTGGCCGTCCCTGCAATATAACCACTGGCTACTTCCCCGTGGGTAATCACCCGGATTGGCACGAGGCGCGTCGAAAGCTTATAGTTGATGTTAGCCGTGACATTAACCGTAGAGGGGCTAATCGTCAGATCGGTTTCGGGCAAGAGTTGGTTCTGGCTATCGTAAAGCTTGACGGATAGGGCCGCCGCCAGGCGACCAACCCGGCCCGCCAGAGGCACCGGCACAGCTACACGGGCCACCCGGTCTACCAGACCCTGCCGCCCGGAGACTGTAACTTGCTGAGGCGAAACTTGAATCTCTCCTTCCAGGCTATAATCCGGGCTGACTTCACCTTCTGGCACAACCTGCACCGAAAAGGACTTGCTGACTTTATTTTCCAGCGTCACTTTAATTGTCTTGGGTAAAACAGTCGCGGTGGTACTGTCGGGTAATGAGCCGGGCTTGAAATGGATCGACACCTCGAAATTGCCCGGCAGCTTGTACTGTGATAAATCCAGATAAGGCTTGATCTGGGAAGGAGTAAGCAGATTAATCTGGTCGGCAGGGCCACTGACCGTCACCGTCACCGAGTGCGGTTCGTTGGGCGAAAAGACCGGCACAAGGTCGCCAGGAGGTAAAGTTGCCTCGGCCAGAGCCACATCAAAAGGCGGCGAAGTTCGTTCGGGATATTGCGTGGCAATCACATAACCCCACACAATCACCGCCAGACTAAACGCGACCACGAAGCGCATGGGGCTGATATTTTTGATAAATTGTGGAATAAAGTTACCCAACTACTTTACCTTTTATCAGCCTGCACCGCTGGCTCTTTGCCCAGGCCGTTTTCTTTTTCTTTCTCGGTCGGTTTGTCTTTGTTATCCAGAATTTTCTCTTTGCGGGCGCGGACGGCACTTGGAGAGGTGGGTTTGCGGCTGGCACTACGACCGCGCAAGGTATTGGCCCGGCTCAGGCCCGGTTCTAGGAGCGAACGCAAAATCTGGCGTAAGCGGTCTCGGTCAAGTTTGGTATGGAGCTTGCCGTTATACGCCACCGAAATACTGCCAGTCTCTTCGCTCACTACCACAATAATTGCATCACTCTGTTCGCTTATACCCAGCGCGGCTTTGTGGCGGGTACCGTACTGCTCGTAGCGACTCACGCTCTCGCTTAACGGCAGGATAACTTTGGCGGCTACGATCTGGTCTTGCCGGATAATCACCGCGCCATCGTGCAAAGGTGTGCTTGGCACGAAAAGGTTGCCCAAAAGCTGACTGCTCACTTGCGCCCCGACCGGCACGCCCCGGTTCGCCAGGTCTTGCAGCCCGGTCTCCCGCTCGATCACGATTAACCCACCCCAACGCTGGCTCGATAAGTAGGAAGCCGCCGCGATCACTTCTTCGATCATCACGCGGATAGCATCCTGGGAGCGATTCGTCAGTGGGCGATTGATAAAATCACTGGTATGGCCGATTTGTTCCAGGGCGCGGCGCATTTCAGGGGCGAAGATCACTACGATAGCGAAAATAATAAATTGCAGGGAGTTGGTAACGAGCCATTTTAGAACGGTCAGAGGCCAGATTGTCACGATCACAAAAGCCAGGCCGAACAGAATGATCATGCCGCGCACCAAAACTTCAGCCCGCGTACCTCGTAAGATTGACAACAGCCCGTAGATTAAAAAAGCAAGTATTAATATATCCACAAGGGCCGGAACATCTATCCTGGCGAAGATGCGCCCAACCTGCTGGATGATTTGATCCATTTTTTGCTATCAGCGATTAGCTGCCACCGCCTAGCGCAGAAGGGGTCAGCCTTTGGATGGTTAAGTTGCTAACCTCCAACAGCTAATTCCTGCTGACTAAGGGTCAATCACCAATCGCTACCTCAAACCTTCTGACCGGCTTCCGTAGCCCGTCGTTGGCTTTGCTCCATCAAATTTTTGGCTTTTTCGTTAGCGGGGTCGAGCCGCAAAACACGCTGATACAACCGAAAAGCCTGGGTATGTTCATTCAAACTGGTCAAAACTCCGGCCAACTGAAAATAAGCCCGGATGTCCTCCGGCACGAGGCCGATTACCTGGTGCAGGGCGGCGACTGCCTCCTGGTGATTATTCGATTGAAGGCAAATCTGGGCGATAGTACGCTGCTCCTCGACTGCCTCGCTGTAACGGCCCGACATGAGGTGCCAGTTGACCAACTGCTGCCGAGCTTCCACGTCACCGGGGGAAATCCGTACAATCTTGTCGTAAAGTTCGTAGCCGGTTTCCATTTTACCCATCATTCGGTAAGTTTCGGCAGCCCTTTGCAGGGTTCGCACGGCGTCTTTGAGCCGCCCGTTCTTACGCTGTAATTCGGCCAATTCGTCCAGTTGCTTCAAACCGTCGTCAATCATGCCGCGCTTGAGATAGACTTCACTTAGCTTGTCGCGCACACCGATGTTATTGGGAGCCAGCCCGACCATTTCCTTAAGGACATCTATAGTAGCATCTACCTGATTGGTTTCTTCATAGTGAGCTACCAGTTCGCCCAGTTCGCCCAGAGCTTCGGTAAGCTGACCCTGGTTAAAGTAAAGTTCGGCCAGTTCGGTATGCACCCCCCGGTTGTAGGGCAGCAGTTTCTTGACCATCTTGAGGGCTTTGACCGCCTGGGCCGGTTGACCTTGCGCCCCAAAAGCCTGAGCCAGCTTGCGGTAAATCGTCGTTTGCGACGGCAGGCTGCCGTAAGGAGCTTGCGAGGAAGCATAATGGGCCGGGTCAGCCTGATCGAAAGCTGTGACCGCCTTCGTCAATTCCGCGATAGCACCTTCGGCCCGGCCCTGATCGAAGTAAAGCTGGCCCAGCGACCAATGGATCAGCGGCTCGTAACGCTCGTGCTGAGGAGCTTCCACGGCCAGGCCAAAGGCGTGTTCGGCCTGCTTGAAAGCTTTGTTTTCAAGGTAAAGGCAACCCAGCGCGTATTGCAGCCCGGCCTGATTGTTCAAGAAAACCGCCTGGCGGTACTCTTCCAGAAACTGCCGCAGGTTTGCTTCATTCTGCCGCGCCCGCTCGACGACCGTTTGGAAGCTATTCCAGCGCAAGGCCGGGTCGTTGAGCAAGAAACTGGTAATATTGAACAGAGCCAGAGCGCGAAGGTTATCCGGGTCAAGTTCGAGAGCGCGACCGAGTTCGGGCAGGCTCTCGTTGTAACGCTCCATGCGATTGAGCAGTTCGGCGTATTGTATTCTTACTGGCGCACTCTGCGGCGCGGAAGCCTTCAGCACCCGGCACTCTTCTAAGGCCCGCTCTAGCTGGCCGGTGCGGACATAATTCGAGATAGTGCTGAGCAGCACCTCGGCGGCGGCTTCTTTCTGGTCGTACTGCAAAAGCATCTTGGCAAGCTTGGCCCGCAGTCCGGCATTTTCAGGGCTGATTTCGCCCAATCGCTTGTAACATTCCAGACTCTTGAGCGGCTCCTGGCGCAACCCGTACACATCCACCACGAACTGATATTTAAGGCGGGCTTGTTCCAGCCGGTCCAGGGCAATATAAATCTCGGCCAGGATTACGTGCGCGGGCAGAAAATCGGGGTAATAGCGGATCATCTCCTGGCAGGCATCCACGGCGGCGTTATACCGCCCGGTGCGGGTGAATTCTTCTGCCGCCCGCAGGTAGGGTTGGGCGGGCGGATAAGACTCCATTGCCAGAAGTTCGGACGGGAAGCGCGGCGGGAAAGTTGCAATAGTCGGCACTGCCGCACCCGTCCGACTATTAGACCCGGCAAAAGTACCTATCGGCGGCAGCGTGCCGGTATTCGTTTCTTGCAGAGCCGGGTTTTCCTCGCTCATCGGCCCTGTCCCCGTGATAGTCAGGCCATCTTCGCCAAAGCGGATCGAGCCGGTAACGAGCGGTTGGTCGTGTTCATCTACCTGGGCTTCTTGGGGCAGGGCTGCTTGCAGTTTCTCGCTCAATTCGCGTACCCGGATCAGCACCATGGCCGTCTTTTCGGTACGCAAGTTGCGGCTGTTGATGTACCCGGCCAGTCGGTTGTACAGGTCAAAATTCTCCTGCACTTTGCCTTGCCGCGCCAGCACATCACCCAGCGCGTCGTACATATCCACCAGTTCGTTAACTTCGTCCTTACCAATGGTTTGCAGGTCAATCAGGTTAAGAGCGTCCTGGAAAGCTTGCGAGGCTTCGTCCAACCGGTCGGCTCCGGCGTAAAGCTGGCCCATTCCGAAGAAAGCCGAGGCAGCGTACTCGGTGTCGGCAGTCGAGCGGCGCAGATAATCCGTGGCCCGGTCAATCTGCCCGGCTTCGGCATAGAGGTTGCCCAGGCTGTAATAAACATCGCTGCGGTCGGCACCGGCTTCGACGGCCATCTCATAATTACGCAGAGCCAGGCCGGTATCGCCCCGGCCCAGGCTTTCTTCCGCCGCCGCAATCAAATTATTTACGGTATACTGGCTGGCCGAAAGCGTCGCAACCATCGCGGCAGGGGGGGAAGACGAAGTGGTGGGGGCAAGGGAAGCTCCACTAGACATTGCTCCATTCGGGGCCGGTACGGGCAGAGGCGGCAAAGCTTCCAGGGCCGAGCCGCTCAGCGTCTCCCTGAGCGTCTCGGCTTCGGGCAGACCCGGTTGCAATACCAGAGCCTCGTTAACCGCACTCACGGCGTCTTTCGTCCGACCCTGCGACTGGTAGTAGCGTCCCAGAGCCACCGCCAGATTTGCAGCAGTCTTGCGGTCGCCACGCGCTTTAGCAATGTCCATCAGTTCGCGGTAAGCGTTAACCTGACCCGGATCGACTCGGATTATCTCACGCAAAATCTCGGCGGCTTCGCGGTTGCGGTCGTGCTTCTGGTGAATTTCCTGAATACGGCGGTAAATCTGGACGGCTTCGGCAGTTTGGCCGGCGCGGGCCTGGGCTTCGGCGATCCGCTGCCAGGCTTCGGTATGCTGAGGCTGGGCGCGAACGATCCCCTGGAACTGCTGCATAGCCTGCTCGTCCCGGCCCAACCGGGAAAGAGCTACCGCCAGGCTGTAACGGGCTGAAATATCGGCAGGGGAGAGCTGAGCGGCCCGCACATATTCGGTCAAAGCTTTTGCCCAATCGCCCGACGCGCCAAATTCCCGGCCTCGCCGCATAGCCGCCTCGAAACCTTGATTAACCTCGGCCATAATATCGTCTGCCCTCGCCTTTTCGCCTTTGAAGAATGTTCTGCAACTTTGCCTGCTTTGCGCCTGGTTGTTACTGGCTGCTGTACATAACGCTTAGATTGATTATATACTAACCCGCCTCACCTGAAAACCCCTTTTTCGCTGTTATTTAAGGTCAACACGTAATAATGGCTGGTACTGGGCTAAATACCAACCAGATTCTAATCAACTTTTTAGTAAAGCAGAGAGTTAAAAGAGCTTTGTTAGACGGGAGAGAGACAGCACGCACCACCTGGATTTCAGGCCGGGCGGGTCAGGCAGCCAGGTATAATTTATACAGGCAAAGACCGGGTGGTAGAAGTTGGCCCTTACTTCCAGCCGCGCTTTTGCAGCACTTCGTTACCGAGAAGGGCAATACTAACGCTCTTAGTTTCAGTATCGAAAGCGAATTTAGCTCGCTCGAAATACTGGTAGATTATTTCTTTGCCCTGAGCGTTCTTTTCGGTAAATTCCTCGCTGATAGGATAGCCGAAACGCTGCAAGCTGTTGTTCTTCTTCCAGAAATCGAAAAACGCGCCCTTGAGAGTATGTTTAGTTTGAGGAAAATATTGTTGCACATCGGTGGTCGGAATAAACTTACCGGGCGCAAAGTAGCGGCCTTCGATAGCTTCATAACCGATCAGAGCAGTCCTCACCGGCGAGTTTGGCATATCGCTAAGCTCAAATTTCACCCGCTCGAAAAACTGCACAGTCTTAGTCTGGCCGTCGCGTGGATCGAACTCGCGGAACTGCTCGGTCAGGGGATAGCCGTAAAGAGCCAGGCCATCCCGGTCGGTCGCTTCCCAGGTTTGCTTGAAATCACCCTGAATGAAGTGGCCCCAACCCGCAAAATAACGTTTGGTGGGATCGGGCAAGCCTTCAGGCGGTGGCAATTTTTCCGCCGGGTTGATCCCGCCAAAAGGCGTAAAATCCGGCAGGTTGCTGGCTCCTGGCACTGCCGCGACGAGTTCCGCCCGAAAATCCCGGTTTTCGTAGCCGCTCAGCCGTCCTTCAGCGTTCAAGGCATAAAGATAGGTTGTATGTAAGCCACTGGTAGAATTAGCTGTCCGATTCGTTACCCCGGCCGTCAGAAGGGGAGTAATAAGGGTTGGGAGGGCCTCGGCTCCAAAGAGGGAGCCGGTTTCGCCCGTTGCCAGCTTTTGCCAGGTCTGACCGTCCGAACTATTATAGAAACCGTCACGGGTAGCGGCGTAAACCAGACCGGCGATACCGGCTTGCGGCTCAGTAGTCAGGCCGTAAATACCACTGGTCGGCAAGCCTCCCGCCACCGGCAACCAGGCCGAGCGGTCGGGCGAAAGCCGCCACACTCGGTCGCCATCCCCGGCGTAAAGTCGGTCGGGCTGAGCAAAGACCAGGATAGTAACCGGGCGACGGGCGTCTGGCCCTTCGCTTCCCTCGACGCCCCAACCCTGCCCGGCATCTCGCCAGGTTTTGCCGCCATCGCCGGAGTATTTTACCCGACCCCAGTCAGGGGTGCGTTCGCCAGCGACATAGGCAGTACCGATGTAGACGTTCTGCGGATTGAGGCTGTCAATAGCCATACTCCGAATATCGAGGCCCGGCGGCAAGTTGTTCGGGCCAGGAGCCGTCCAGTTTTGCCCCCCATCGCTGCTATGATAAACCGTTGGGCGCGGACTGAGAACAGATACATAAAGATTGAATTTGGCGACAGTGAGAGCGGTGAGCGGGCGGTCAGTCAGGCCGATATTTTTCCAGGTCTTGCCGCCATCGGCGGTTTTGAAAAGGCCCGCCCGGTCGGTAGCAGCGTAAAGTGCGCCGTTTTCGTCCGGGTCAAAAGCCAGAGCCGTGACGTTGCGGCCTTTGAAATCGGCGACCTCGGCCCAGGTTTTACCGCCATCGTTCGACCGTCGCAAGCCATCGGACTGCGCCGCCCATAAGGCCTGATAATCTGCCGGGTTTGCCAGTACCTGATTGACAAGCTGTCGGGCTGCGAAAAGATTGGCGGTGGGCGAAACCGCCGGGGCTGCTGAGGCAGTGACCGGGCGCGAAGTGGCCGAAGGCGTTGAAGCCAGGCCGGGAGTGGCCGGGCCGGGCAAAACCGTCGTCGAGAGCAGAGCTAAATAGGCCAGACCTAGCAGGAAGGCCAGAGCTATAAAGCCGAAAGCTAACCGCTTGAGCGGCCAACCACGCCGGGCCGGAAAGTGTTTAGCTTCTGATGCGACTGTCGAAATTTCATCTTGCTGAACAGGAGGAGTAGTGGAACTTGCCATATCTAGCGAAAATACCTTTTAGCTTGCCTTACCAGGTGGCGAACTTGGCAACCCGCAAGTTGGGCTTGCCTTCCAGCACTTTTTTCAGGTTTACCAGGGTTTGCACCGTGTTCTTTTCGACATCCTTCTCCATCAGCATTTTATCCAGCATCCAGCCCAACATTTTGCCGGGCAAGCTGTAATCGCTGATAAATGTCACTTCGGTGCCGCCGGTCGGGAGAGGCTTGAACTGCCAGACTGAGACGCTTTTGACACCCTGAGTCGAGCGTGAAACAAGTTTCTTGTTTTCCTCGAATTCGACAATTTCAAGTTGGGTCTTGAAGTTCATGCCGAGGAACTGGCCCGCCGCCTCTACTTTAGCCCCTAGCCCGCGCTCCGGCTCACCGACCGGAGCAAACCTGGTGAAATTGGGCATGTAAGTCAGGGCGTTGTGCGGGTTTGCCACATACTCGAAAATTGCTTCCACTGGTGCGTCAATGTCAATGCACTTTACAATCTCAGCCATAACTACCGCCGACCTCTCTTCGTGTCTTCCAAATGAGCAGTTTTAAGCTCTTTTCCAATGCCTATTATACTCTATACGCCAAAATTGTGCCAGAAGTAACAATAATCACTTCATGAATTTATAGGATTGCATTGCAATTTTTGTACCCGCCAAAATTAGTTTGGTTTGATTTGGTTTGGTTTGACATGGAAGCTAGCCCCAACAGTTTAGTTGAGAGTAAAAAAAGGGAATCGAAAACAGGAATCGGGAACCGAAAAAGATCAGCTTCCGACTTTGATCATCTGCGTTACGGCTTGCCCTTCTTTGATTTCAACTGGCGGCCCCGCTACTTTAACATCGCCCGTATAGGTAACTTCGACTTCGTAGAGGCCGGGCCGCAGTACGAAATTAAGCTTAGCTTCGCCGCCACCCTGTGCAATGATGGTATTCTGGTCGCCCTGGCGGTAAATGCGGACATAAATATCGGCAGGCCGGGCCGTTTTACCATCGGTCTGGACAATTTCAAGCGCGAGTTGGCCGACATGTAAGTTGAGGGTCTGGCTGGCGGTCTGGCCTTCTTTCACTTCGACCGGTCCAGGCCCATCCTGCTTGAGATCGTTGGCATAGCTGACCTCGAATTCGTAAACTCCCACTGGCAGGATAAAGCTGTATTTGCTTTCACCCCCGCCCTGAGTTATCACGTTGTCGCGGTCGCCCTGCTTGTAAACCTTCACATATACATTGCTGCCACGAGCGGCTTTGCCCACGGTTTCCAGCACTTCCAGATTGATCTGACCGGCAGCCAGGTTGATCTTCTGGCTGACCGTCTGAGCCTCTTTAACCTCAAGGGGTGGCCCGACCACTTTAAGGCTGTCCGCATAACTGACCTCGAACTCATACATGCCCGGTCGTAAGACAAAATTTAGTTTGTTTTCGCCGCCCGTTTGAGTTATCACCGTGTTACGGTCGCCCTGCTTATAAACCTTCACATATACATTGCTGCCACGGGCGGTTTTATTCGACGATTCGGTTACTTCAAGATTAACCTGGCCCACCCGTAAGTTAATGCTCTGAAGGCTGGTCTGGCCGCTTTTTATTTCTACCGCCGGGCCAGTTTGCTTAAAATCGCTAGAGTAAGTCACCTCTACTTCGTAAATACCGGGCGGAAGCGGAATAAAGAGACGAGCTTCTCCGCCCGCCTGGGCGACACTGGCGTTGCGGTCGCCCTGCCGGAAAACGCGCACGTAGACGTTCGGGCCACGGGCAAGCTTGCAATCGCTTTCCAGCACTTCCAGGCTCAATAGCCCGGTGCCGTCTGCCGCGAGGGTCGGGGCGGGTGGGAAAGTAGGCAACGGATTAGAGGCACACGAAACCGCCGTCGAGCTAGCCTGGGTTCCGGCAGATTGGGCCAGGGGTGAGGTAGTGCTGCTGGCGGTACTATTAACGACCGTTTGGGCCAGGGAGGGTGTCGTGATGCTGGTACTGGTGCTAGTGCTAGTGCTAACAACCGTAGTTTTACCGTTATTTGCCACGAGCAGGGCGATTACCGCCGCCAATCCGATCAGCAACAACCCAACCCCTGGAATCCAGACGAAGGGCTGGCTCAAAGGGTGGCGGCGGGCTTTAGTCGGCAGAACTGTCACCGCCGAAATAGGCGCAGGCGCATCGGGCCGCACCGGGGATGGTGGAATGGAAGCCTGGTCGGACGAGGCAGAGGGAGCCTGAAAGAAAGTTCCGCGCAGGGGCGAGGCCGGGCCGGGGCCAGTTGGAGTTAGAGTTGAAGTTGGAAGGGGCGCATCTGCCGGTGGCGAGTTAAAAGCTTCCAGCGTCGTTGCCGACGATATCCCAGGGGATGCTAAGAGAGTGGTGGCCGCTTCAGGCGAGGCATTAAGGGAACCAGAAACGCCAGGGCCATTGAGGATTGCCCGAAAATGCCGGGCAAAATCACCCGCCGGACGCAGACGCTGGCGCGGGTCTTTCGCCAGAACGTGCGCCAGTAGACCGTCCAGGGCCGGTGGATAGCTCAAACCAGGCGCACGGTCGGCCAATCGCGGCACCTGGGCCGTAGTGTGTTGCCAGGCTAGCGAGGACTGATTGCCCTGAAAAGGCGGTTGGCCGGTGATTAGCTGATAGATCACAATGCCCAGAGCGTAAATATCAGTCGTCTTGCCAACCTGCCCGGCCCATTGTTCGGGAGCCATATACAGGGGCGTGCCGCTGGATGAGGTTTCGACCAGAATAGAGGACGAAGTGCTACCCAGAGCCGCCGCCAGGCCAAAATCGGCCAGCATAGGCCGCCCGGTTTTATCCAGTAGGATATTTTGGGGTTTGATGTCGCGGTGAACCAAGCCCAGGTTGTGGGCTTCATCCAGGGCCGAAGCAATCTGCTCAAGGTAAAGGGCAACCAGCGGTAGAGGCATTGGCACGGGCGGTTGAGCCGGGTCGGGCCGGAGTCGTTGGGCCAACGAACCGCCGTCAGCCACTTCCGTAACAATATAAGCCAACTGAGGGTTGACCTCGAAGTCCAACACGCGCAAAATATAGGGATGAGTGAAGCGGGCCAACACGCCCGCTTCGACCGCGATTTCTTCTCGCACTACCGGGTCACTTATAAACTGAGGGTGCAGCAGTTTGAGGGCCACCGGGCGAGGAGGCCGGAACTTAACGTCGTCGGCCAGAAAGACCTGTCCAAACGATCCCCGGCCCAGCGAACGGCCCAACACATAACGGCCACCGAGCATACCACTCTCGCCCGCTATCGCCCGCACCCACTCATCTTGCATTCGCCCATCCCCTCCCGCCCACATGTCTCGTCAGGAGCAAGTTTATTGTTTTAACTTACATTAACTTTAAAACTTTTAAAACTTAAAAGAAATTTACCTTCGTAGTTCCTTGTTATATTAGCACAAACCAGCCTTATTTTGCCAGAAAGCCAGACTGGATAATACTCTGTTGGACAGAGCATCCCACCCGGCGGCAGTGAGGAAATACTTGCTTTTTGGTGGCTCCGACCTTTATTATAGACCCATGGAAGCACCGACGCCAAAACCAAAAATAGCCGGGGAAGAAGCCAGAACTCCGTTCTACCCAGCCGAAGTTTACTACCACGCTACGCTGGTAAAATTGGACGGCCAGCCTTTGTATGCCAGAGGGGTGCTGCCGACGATCCATCACAGCCTGACCTATGCTATGTGGTATCTTTACTGGATGAGCCAACTCGAACACCGCGGCCAATCGCCCGGTCTGTATCTTTACGAGTTGCACGAAGCCGGGCGGTATCTCGTACCACAGGGTAACGGGCTGTTTTCGGTTAGCGAAATCGGGTCAATTCCCTATGATGACCGTAGCGAAGGAGTGCTGTTAGAAGCTCCTGCACTTTTCCGCAAAGATTGGAAATGGGACGGTCGCCTGACTTACCTGCCCGCCCGCTGTTTGCAGCGGGTATCGGCCCACACCGTTCGCCAGCGAGTAGACCGCGAGGAATGGCTCACGCTCTGCCGTAATGCGGCCTCGCCTCCTCTCCTGTTGCCCTTTCAAGTCTGAATAGGTTTAGCTTTTTATTTATAAACTACGCGGCGGCGGCGAAACCGGCTAACCAGCCATTCCAGCAGGAAGATCAGGCTTGCCAGAAGCAAATTAATCAGGGCAGCGAAGGCGAAAATCCAGGTCAGGCTAATCACCAGATTGTACAGGCTTCTCTGCCAGTCGAGCGGCAGAGGCGGAAGCGTACCCGTAAGAGAAAGTAACAACAGGATAGTGCCGGGCAAAATAAAGCCGATCAGCCAGGGTTTGCGGTCGGGACGACTGGGCAACATCCCGTTAGAAACGGTAAAGACAAGGTAAAGCCACAGCAGGTTGAGCGGATGCCGAAAGCTACCGAGCAGTTCACCGGGCAACGCCGCAATCGCCTGCCAGATACCGGCACTCTGGCCGGAAGAAGGAGCGGGCGTGCCGGTGCCAAAATTCAAGAGGGAAGCCAGCAGCAAAAGCGTCAGGATACCGACCGGCAGAGGAGCCAACCCGATCAAGCTCTGGCGCAACGGGTCGGTCTTGAAAATCTCGACATAGCCCAGCGTCACCGGCCCGGCCCCATTACCCCGGCCACCTTCACTCGCCGGGCGTTGAGGTCGAAATAGCACCAGGTCTTTGGTTGGAACGAGCAACGCTTTGGCCGCGAACCAATGGCTGAGTTCGTGCAGAATTACCCCCGGAGCCAGCATCCAAAAATAGATGGACGAGGCCGGGCCGGGCCGTCCGAAAATTAATAGAGCCAGACCCTGAATATGCCGACCCAACCACCACTGTACTCCCCAAAAAACCATAAAACCGCAGTACAGCCAGAGAATTGTCCCGGCCCAGAGTGAGGTGCTAAAATCCATCGGTCGTATTCTCCCTTGTCGTCTTGGTGGAAGGCAAACTGATTATAGCAGAGGTAGATTTTACGTCAATCCAGGTTGCTTCCAGCTCTATGGAGCATCGGTACTTTTAGCCTGTTTTTAGCCCTACTGAGCTTGACAGTCTATTAATCACAGGTTATAGTGAAGTTACGATCACTACTAATAGTGAACTTTGTCTGCTCGTAAAAGGTTCAGCGTCGTACTAACATCACCGTTCGATTGACCTCGCAACGCTTTTAGATGTTACAACGGGTCAAACGGCAAGTAACCGGGTTACACTTGCCTTTAGTCGAAATGGATTTGCAGAAAAGTTATGGGTTCTCAGTTACAAGGTACACGCCGCCTTATAGGGCGTGGTTTGGTTTACCTGGCTAACATAGCGGTGCTGGCAGCCGCTTTCTTTGGCCTCCTTCTACTCTTTCACCTGATTTTCGCTTCGCTCCAACCGGCCCTGCTTGCCGCCGCCCTGGCTTTGATTGCGCTGTCGGCAGTGCTGCTCGTACCACTTCACCAGCTTAACCAGCGCATTTTTACCCCCACTCTAGGAACTAAAAAACCGGCAGTCTTGCGCCCTCTCGACGAGATATTGATCAAAGTAGCCGAGGCGGATAGCCTGGATGAATTTGCCGGTGCGCTTAATACCGTGATGCAGCAAGATTTGAAATTAAGCTTTGCTGCTTTTCTCACTTACGCCGAAATTAGTAAGCTTATTCGCTGGGATTATTTCAAATACGAAGGCAGTAAAGCTTACTACCAACTCTTTACCAGCCTCAAAGATCAGCCAGTTGAGTTTTTCAATCAGCCGGAACTGGTGCTGACCGAAAGCGGCAAATATCATAGCGGCATTCTGATGAAGCTTAAAATCAACGAAGAATGGTGTGGGTTGATTGTCCTCGGCCCGCGTGAAGACCGTAATCCTTTCAGCCCAGAAGACTTGCTGTTGCTGGAGAGCCTGGCAAAACCAATGAGCGTGATCGTCCGCAATTTGTTCAGAGTGAAAGAGCTTGGCGAAAAGATCAACACAGCAGACCAGACTTTCGAGCAACTTCAGCATAGCCGGGACGAATTGCAATTGATTAACCAGAATCTGGTTCGCGATTCGGAAGAAGACCGCAAGAATTTAGCCACCCAACTGCAAAACGTGACACTGCAAAAACTAATTTCGATTATCAGCCAGTTCGAGAATTCCACTACAAACCCAACCTTGCGCGAGGAAATTGTCTGGAATTTAGCCCTGGACGCTCAGCAATCACTTCTAAGCCTCTTGCGCCATTTGCGACCAGCCACCCTCGACCAGTTAGGTCTGGTGGATGCCCTCAACGGTTTGAAAGAGGACGTAAAACAAAAATCGAAGCTTTCGATCAAGCTTAAAGTCGGCGAGGAAACCCTTACCCGCCGCCTGCCTGCCGAAGTCGAATTAACCCTCTACCGGGCCGCCCAGGAAGCCCTCGAAAATGTGTTGACCCACTCGAAAGCCCAGCATGTGACGGTTTCACTTTCAATAGTCGAAGAAACCGAGACAGTGCGGTTGGTGGTGCTGGACGATGGGGTAGGTTTCGAGCCACCCAGCGAGTTCCAGCCCGGCCAGGGCCACCGACACGATCATCTGGGCCTGGCGGGATTGCAAGAACGGCTGACCGTTTTAGGTGGTCATCTCAACGTGCGTTCTTCGCCCGGTGCAGGTACAATAGTCGAAGCGGAGATACCGCTTAAAATCGTGGAAGCCGAAGTGCTTTCACACCGAGAAATACTGGAAGCACCAAAAGCTTTGGCCTTGAAAATGAACGAAGCCCGCAAGTTTGGCTACGAAGGTGCCGGGGCCAGATAAGCTAGAATCGGAAATACCAGGACTAAGAAAGAAGAGTAATGAACGGATTGGAGATAGGGCGAGAACGCCCGATAATAGGCATCAGTTGCGACAATATGGTTATGGCCGGTGCGCGGCGACACATGATCCGCGATAGCTACGTATCGGCAATTCTGGCGGCAGGTGGGGCACCGCTCTTAATTCCCTGTACCGGCGACGAAGCGGCTTCTTACGCTCTCTATCGCCTGTTGGACGGCTTGCTTTTGACCGGCGGCGGCGATATTGACCCGCAGCTTTACGGCGAAGGCGAGGCCGGTACCGAAATAGACGGGATCGAACCGCGCCGAGACAGCACCGAGCTAAGCCTGGCTCGCTGGGCGGTTGGCGACGACCTGCCCCTGCTGGGAATTTGCCGGGGCCATCAGGTGCTAAACGTGGCCCTGGGCGGCACTTTGATCCAGGACATCCCCGGCAGCCTGCCCGAAAGCACCACCGACCACCGGGGCAGCACCTACACCGACGACCGCAGTCTGCTGACCCACCAGGTACGCTTCGAGGCGGGTTGCAAGCTGGCCGGAGTTTTTGGTGAGACTACTTTCTCGGTCAATTCGCTCCATCACCAGGGCGTCAAAGAGATTGCGCCAGGCTTACAGGCGGTGGGTTTCGCCCCGGATGGCCTGATCGAAGCTCTCGAAAACCCCGACCGGCAGTGGGTTGTCTCGGTGCAGTGGCATCCCGAAGAACTCTGGGCCAGGCAAACCGAAGCCGCCAGCCTGTTCCAGGCTTTTGTCCAGGCGGCTCAGGTTAGCAGCGACCGCTGCAAAGCAGTCGGCGTTTAATTCGGTCAGAAAGAAAACTTGCCGCCAGTCTCAAATGAGACTGGCGGCATTTTACTGTTCGCTTTCTAACTTGCCTGTGCGTACTTCCTAGTTCGCCGGGCTATTAGGGCCAATCAGCACGCCGGTAAAGCCTAAGACCGTACCGACGATTAGCCCGGCAATCGAAACGGGCGTCCAGTAACGGAAGTTGTCGGCTACCGCCAGACCAATTGAAAATAAAGTAATGCCCCAGCCGAAAGCACCCGGCCACCAGCGTTTAGAGGGTATGATCAAAAAAGGAATTGCCGCCGCCGCTACTGCCACGATGATAAACCACCAGCCGATACCGTCTCCAGTCATGTTTTGAACCCTCCTCAAAATGATTAACTACAACTTTATGAGCGTATTAAATCAGGCTTTTCGCTCCGAGCGATCACCCTTTGGGCCGAACCGGAAAGATGAAGACCTTACACCAAACAACGTCGGCTCGAAACAAAAATCCTGCAAATTCCTATGACCTGCCTACAGCTTACCAAATTCAGGCTGTAAATGCAGTAGCCTCGAAAACATCGAGGTTCCTTTAAGGGATATTTAGAAGAAAGACTGCATTAAGATTTAGAGCAAAGGAACAAATAAAACCTGAACAATTCCCTACAGGTTTTTATTGCTCCTTTGACAATCAACGCCCGCGAAAAACTCGCAGCAAAGCCGCAAAAGGCCACCAGTTAGCCCGGCGGCTTTTGGGTGGAGGAGCGGGTTCGGGTGCCATCGGGAAAGTAGCCGGATTAGAATGAGCATTAGGACTAACCGGGCGGATGGGTAGAGCAGGGTTGGCGGCTACGGGCGGATTTGAACGAGGGCCGGTGCTAACCTCGTCGCCAAAAGCGGCCAGACCTGCCGAGCGGGTAGCATAAGTAGAGGCTCCACCGATCCCGGCAAAATCTAGGGGAGTAATCTTTTTGTATTGGAAACTCTCGGTGCGGTTGACCAGCGAATGAGAAAGATTTTCCCATACTCCGGCGGCTTTAACCACAAAGTAAGCTTTACCTGCCTCCACCAATCGCGCCACCACAAGGCGGTTTTGGGCATCGGAAGAAGCAAAGACCAGGTTGACCGAAAGATTGCGCTGGCTGATCGCATCCAGCATACCGGGCAAACCTACCTCGGTATCGGCGGGCATGATTACGTCGCAGATAATCGTCAAGCGGGTAAACAAAGGTGAGTTAATCACGAAAAGAGCTTGCTTGGGAGAGGGGGCCGTGTAAACAGCAAATTCGTCTAGCCGGGCCGGATCGAGGCGACCGGGCGCGGCGGGGGCGGATAGGCTGGCCGGGTTCAGGCTTTCGTGGCTCTGGGTAAACTGGCCGTCTTTATCGGCATGAAAAACTCGGTAAGGTTTGCCGGTGGCAAGGCACGCCGCCACGATTAGATCGGCCAGAGCAAAACGCAACCGCGCACTGTCGTCAATGATCAAAATATGGTGAGACTGCCGCACAGGCACGGGATTAGACGAAACTGGACTGGACATTCCAGGAGACCCTTTCTGCAAATTCGCTCTTGTAAACGGGGCAGGTAGTAATACACTCCTCTATTTTAACACGAAAACCGCCTATTTGAACTTTCTTTAGACCGTATTCTTTTCTCATCCTTCAACATAGCAAATTAGTACCATTAGTCCGGCCCTTGTTCGATATAGCGGAGGCAGGCAGCCTGGTGTTCCGCCTCGCGCTCGGCGGGCAACAACTCTACGTACTGGCCGGACTCGTCCCGACGACGGACGACCGGCAGCAGTTGGGGCGTGATCTGGGGGCAAGGCTCGAAGCGTTCGGGACACCAACGGGTGAAAGGACAGCCAGGCCGGTTGGCGGCAAGCTGGGCACTCGCAGCAATATTGCCATCGGCACTTAATTCTTGTTCCAGCGTGCGAAACGGGGTAGCATCGGCTTCGACCCGCTCCTCCTCATTAAAAATCGTGGAAAGATCGAGTGCGCCACCGGGTAAAGGGCTAGGGGCCGGGTTCGCTTCTAAAAGGGTCCTGGTATAGGGATGGGTGGCCCGGTCGAAGAAACTGTGGGTCGGTACCCACTCCACCACCCGCCCGGCAAACATCACCCCAATCTGCCCGCCAGTGGCGAAATAACGTACCATCGAAGGGCTGTGCGAAATAAAAATAAAAGCGATTTTGAACTGCTTACCCAGCCGCTTCATCAGATTTAGCATTTCGGTACGAGTGTTGAGATCGAGATTCGAGACTGGTTCATCGGCCACGATCAGGGCCGGACGCAGCATCAGGGCGCGGGCGATTGCCAGGCGTTGCTTCTCGCCACCGGACATCTGGCTGGTAAAGCGAGTCAGATATTGCTCGCCCAGGCCAACCCGCCGCAACATTTCGTTGGCCGTCGCCTTGCCGCCGCCACGTGAAGCCGCCGCCGGGTAACGTTCGAGGATGTCGTACAACAGGCGGTCTACCCGGTTCTTGGGGTCGCTGGTAAGGTCGGCAAAAGCGTTTTCAGCCAGATAGCGCAGGTTGCCGCGCACGGATTTAAGCTCGTTTTCGTTCATCGCACTGATTGTCTTGCCCTGAAAGACAACCTTACCGCTATCGGGCTTCTCTTGTCCGGCAATAATACGGGCCAGCGCACTTTTACCGCTTCCGCTCTCCCCGGTCAGGCCCAGCACTTCGCCCTCCCGCAACTGAAACGTTATACCATTGAGGGCCGGAACACGCTGCCCACCGCCACCCAACAGCCCGGCCAGAAAGCCGCCGCTTTCCTGCGTGTAAGACTTGACTAGCTCGGTCACTTCCAGCAATACTTCGGCTCTATCGGTCATTTCTAAATTACCCGTTATCCTCAAGATTTAAATTGATTGAAAAACTCGAAGTTTTCTTAATGTCCTTCGTAATGTTCATTTGTTATATTGATGATGTCACAAGAACTCAAGAAAGCAGCTCATCCAACAAAGTCCTAACCCGTTCTAACAACGTCCTGAGCAGTAGCAATTATCTGTAAGGTTTTGCACCGATCTTTCTACCGTCTTGTTACGTCCTGACACCGTTCCGCAACAATCTTGCAGCGTCTTAGCATTGTCCTGTACCATTCTAATAACATCCTGGCCTGTCGTGTAACAACTGTATCAACGCCTTATCACCATCTCAGCTTCGTCTTCTACTGTCTCAATAACGTCTCGCAGTATTACACGGCCTTTCTAACAACGTCTTTACATCGTCGTCGTATTGTCCTGTATCGTCCTGGCATCGTCCCGTTTTCGTCTTGATTTCGTCTTTACAGTCCTTCTCGCGTTTCACTCTCGTTCTAACGTCCTTACCCGGCTGCTTTCTTTTGTTCTTAAAACGGTCGTTCCAACGTCTTGATAGCTATCTTTTTAGGTCTTACGTCTTTGCACCTGAACTATAGAGGTGAGTATTGAATCCTTGTCGTTAGGCCAGCCGCGTTCACCGTCGCGGCTGGTTTTATTTTATACTATACTGCGCCACACCACAGAGTAAAAACTATTCGTGTTCCTGTGCCGGGTCTTTTTTGCGCGTCTTGAGGCGTTGCTGCTGAGATTGCTTGTAGCGTTCGACTTGCTGGCGCACCCAACCTAACCGCTCGGCCAGTTCCGCCTGGCCCTCGCCATTCATCTGCTCCCGCAAAGTGTCAATCACTTCGTACAAGTCGGCGTTAAGGTACGGTTCGTTGTGGTGCAGCAACTTGCGCCGCTCAATCGGATCGGTGGTCGAAATGACTGCGTTGATAAGCTGAAGCCGGGCCATATCTTCCACCACCTGCTGCCCGGTCATCCCGTCTAAGACGGCCTGTGCCGCCGTCCGCAACACGTCAAAATTATCTACGATAGTCGGGCGCAAAAGATATTCAGGCAACAGTTCCTCGGCTTGCTCCTGGGTTAGGGCGTGGAAGGGTGCGCCGGGCTGATGGATGTAAGCGTCTTCTTCGCCACGCGGAAAAGCCGCCGCGTCTGGTTCGGGCAGAGCAATACCGCGCCGCTCGGCTTCCCGCGTCGCCAGCAAACCATACGGATACTTGATATTCTCGGCCAATTGCTCCGGCCCAAGCTGGGCCAGGTCAGGCACAAAGATGATAAAAAGCCCTTGCGGGCCGTGATGAAACAAAAGTGGGATATTGAGCCGATTGGTAGCGTCACAGTTCGGGCAATTTACCATATTAGCTTCACCCGCCAACAACTGGCGAAGCGGTTCGGTGTCCTGCGCCTCGATAATAATATAACCCTCTTGCTCCAACTCTGCGTCGCAATTCGGGCAGTGATAACGGCATAGAGCCATTTCAGCCATTGGTAATTCTCTTTCTTTATTAGCTCTTTCTCTATTAGCTGTAGCACCTGGCCGACGAATTGCTTTGGAGTAATAAACCAGGCTGCTAAGGCCAGGTGCTATAGTTCGTACCCGCAAAATTCCAGGATACTCAGAATAAGGGTCTGGGTTACACGGGCTAAATCCGCCACCGGCACATACTCGTCGGGGGCGTGAGCTTGTTTTACATCACCCGGCCCGTAATGCAAGGTCGGAATATTGCCCAGGCCCACCATTAACCGCAAATCGCTACCGTAGGGTGCGCCGTGAACCTGGGGCCGATTACCGTGCAACGCCAGATGAGCCTGGCTGACCAGAGCGAGCAGAGGATGATCGGTGGACAACTGCCCACTGGCGAACTGTCCGCCAAACCAGTCTACCTCGACTGGATGGGAGCGCAGCCACTCGTCACCCTGGCAGACCAGCCGCAAGGCTTCTTCCAATTCCAGGCGGGCGGCAACAGGCGACTCGCCCAGAGCCACTCCTAACCGTCCTTCGGACACCAGTTCGTCCGGCACACTGCTAGGCCAGTTACCGGCTTGCAAAGTACCAATACTGAGCGGGTAAGGCAATTCCCAACGGTTCATCAAAGCATGACCGGGCTGATTGCGGCGGGTTTCCAGGTCTTGCAAAGCCTTCCAGATCAGCCAGAACTTTTCGATTACGCTCACACCTTCGCGCCGCATACTGGCGTGAGCGGAAAGACCACTCAACCGCAGCCGGAAAGTCAGGGCGCCAGCACAGGCCGGGATAATCTCGCCGCGAGTCGGTTCGGTAATGATGGCGGCATCTCCCCGGTACCCGCGTAAGAGCGTCGCAAAAGTGCCTAACCCTCCATCTTCTTCGCTGACCACGCTTTCAAGCAACACGCGCCCCTTGAGCTGAACGCCCGCCGCCTGGATCGCCCGCAGCGCGAAGAAATTGCAGACCAGGCCACCCTTCATGTCGCAAGTACCGCGCCCGTAAACTCGTCCGTCTTGCAAAAGGCCACTGTAAGGGCTGCCGGTTCGCCATTGGGCCAGGTCGCCGGGCGGCACTACGTCAATATGACCGTTCAACACCAATGTCGGCCCGCTCTTATCGCCCCAACCGCCGACCAGTCCCCAACCCTCGTTACGGGCCGCCTCCAGGCCGGGAAAGCGTGGATCGGCTATCGTCACCGGTAGGTCAATCGGCCACAGGTCGGTTTCAAGGCCACTTTCAGCCCAACGCGCAGCCAGCCAGTGTTGAGCCGCGCTTTCCGCCGGGCTACCCGTCACGCTGGGCAGGGCCACCAGGTTTTGCAAAAAAGCCACCAGACCTGGCAGATCGAGCGCATTCAAAGCTTCGCGCTGAACCCGGTTAAGCGGCTTTGGTTGGAACGATAAATCTGGTTTTAGCACTTCGTTAGCACTTATATCTGGCATAATCTTGCTCCATCCTGGCTAGAAATCAATTGAAACTAGAAATCAATCGAAAAATGCAAAAATGCAAAAAATGGTTTTAGATCGTTAAGCTAATCGGTAAAAGGTGGCTCGTAATAACTCACCTGCACGCGGGCCGGATCGAGCGTAAAACCTTCCGGCGGGAAATCGTAGCGTGTAACCGAAGCTCTTTCCGGGTAGAAATTAGGCTGGCGCAGGCTGGCTAACTCCATCGGCAGACCCAGGTAATACGCGTGTAGAATTACCACCGGATCGCCGTGCGAAACTGCCGCGACCATCTGGCCCTGATGTCGGGTTAATATCTGCCGGGTGAAAGCCAGGATGCGGTCGCGTACCATCGGGATAGTTTCGTCGCCGGGGTCGGCCAGTGGCTCGTAAAAGTTAAAATCATCAATCTCGGCCAGGGGTGTCCCGTCGTAACTCGTATGCACCTCGATCAGGCGGCGGTCGGTACGCGGCTTGAGGGCGGGTAGCACGGCGGCAACCGCCTGGGCCGTCTGCCGCACCCTCAACATCGGACTGACATACAGAGCGGCCAGCGGTTGCCTGGCCAGGAAATGACCCAGAGCCTGGGCTTGCGTCCGGCCCTGAGCGGTCAGGCCGAAACGCGGCAACCGACCGTATAAAACCTGGCGGGGATTAGCTACTTCGGCATGACGACATAACCACAAAGTGCCGCCCTGCCCGATTTGAGCCGGGGTTAGACCGACGGCTTCTTTGTGCAAGCCGGTGTGTGGATGTTCTACCAGTGGCGCGGGGTGCCGGACGAAAGTGCTAATCTCTCAAGCTCCTATCGAGTCAATTCAAATTTGCCGAGTTGAGCCAGGCATCACTCCTGCAAAACAGCCTTCTAATTTTAGCACAGCCCAAGATGCTTTGCCACCAAAAAATCAGATTTTTAGATTTTTAGGTTTAGAAGCATAGGACTTTTGACTGAAAAAATTTCGGATGTATGGTATATTAGTCCTATGTTAATCAATATTTGCTCGGAATCAGGGTCGAGCCAGAAATGAAGTTAATTCGGTCGAGGTTAATCAGCCAGGTAGGGTTCGGGCTGGTACTGGTGCTGCTGCTTGGATTGCAGCCTGGACTAAGCACCGCTAAGCCAGAACGGGGCGGGCAGTCCGCCTCTGCCGGAATTAGCTTTGCCAATGGAGCTTTTCGTCAGGTGTGGGAGCGGCCCGACCTACCGGTTGCATCCGGGCAAGCCAGCCGAAGCTACACCTGGGGGCCGGAAGGGTGGGCTTTCAGGGGCGAACCTTACGCCGAGAGTCAGGACGGAAAACGCCTGGTACAGTATTTCGATAAAACTCGCATGGAAATTACGAACTCGTCCGCCGACCCTGCTGGAACCTATTTCGTCACGAACGGTCTACTCGTAACCGAGATGGTGTCGGGCCGGGTACAAGAAGGTAACACCAAATTCCGCGAGACCGTCGCGGCTCAAACTCCGGTAGCCGGGGATGCTACAGGCAATCCTGGCCCGACTTATCGCAGTTTCCAGGGCGTCGCCTCGCTCAACCTAGACCACCGTAGCCCGCAAAGACTGGGTGAGGGCGTTGGGGCCACCCTCGACCGGGTAGGAACTGTGGGCGAGGATGCGGCCCTGCTTGGACGTTACGGCGTGCGAATAGGCCAGTATGATACCCGGCTAGGCCATAACATCCCGGATGTTTTTTGGACTTTTATGAACCGAGTCGGCCCGGTCTACCAGAACGAAAGTTTCAGCGATGGCCCGGTAATCAACTGGCTTTCGACCATGGGATTGCCTCTGACAGAAGCTTACTGGGCGCAGGTTATGGTTGGGGGGCAGACCAGGGACGTGTTGATCCAACTTTTCGAGCGGCGCGTGCTGACTTACACTCCTGCAAATCCGGCAGCCTTTCAGGTCGAGATGGGTAACGTAGGGGCGCACTACTACGCCTGGCGTTACAGCGGACAGGCCAGAACTGCTCCGTGGGCAGTAATGCAAATCAACAACGAGTCTAGCTGCGGAGCCTTGAGCCTGAGCTTGAGTGGGCAAGACCAGTTGAGAGTGGAAATTCCGGCCCAGACGATTAAGACTTATCGCCTGGGGCCGGGTACTTACAATTATTTAGCGACACCCGCTCTAGCGTGCGAGGCCGATCCGCTCAGGTCGAGCCGTAGTTTAGGGCCAAACAGCCAGAACGAGTGGAAGTTTAACATTCGTTAGGAGCCAATACATTTTTAGGTACTAAATTAGTGGTAAAATTGTACGTTTTGGTTATTCACAAGCAGCATTTTGAATGTATAATATAAATACCATAAAACACATCTCAATCTCAATTTGTATAGTCCAGCCATCCCAAAGGCGGAGGAGTAAACGCCGTTATGAAAAAAATCCTGATTGTAGAGGATAGTGCCAGCCAGGGCCAACTACTACGCCGCGATTTTGAAGAGCAAAATTACGAAGTGTTTCTAACCACTACCGGGTTCGAGGCTTACCGCACTCTCAAAGATGAAACCCCTGATTTGATTATCCTGGATTACTCTTTGCCCGATACTAACGGTATCGAACTTTGCAAACATCTTAAACAAGATAACCGCTTCCGCCTGATACCAACAATTATGTTTAGTGCCGAAAATAAGCTGCATCATATGATGCGAGCTTACGAAGCCGGAGCAGATTATTACGTCGTCAAAGATGATGAAGGCAACCGGGTACTATGCCTGCTGGCAGAGAGTCTTTTTCGGCGGCGTGCGCGGGCAGGTGTGGGCTTTTCGTTGTCAGCCTAACTTTCGCTTTAGAAAAAATTGCTTTTTCCAATACTCAAAAGCCTGATTAAAATCGGTGGTTTTTGAGTATTTTTATTCACTCGGTCTTTAATATTACTCTAATTTAGCCTTGACATTGACCTGTAAGCGTTGTTATAATCAAGTTAGGAAGCAATTCCTAGCCAATATTTGGTTAAGTAGTTGGTTGAGGCATGCCAGTTCATTCTTGCCCCGCACGTTGCGGCTGTTTCGCATAGCAGAGAAAAGGATGAGTTGCCTTTGTTCCAGGACAGCGGTTTCGATGGTTGTGGATTTATGAGAGTTGTTTCTCAGCCCCATGCTCCGCGCCCGACCTTTCTTCTCAACACGCAGATGATGTTAAGTCTCAATATTTTCCCCTTTGTCGGTGATACCGCTTTATCTATCATAGCTTTTCGCTTTGCCTGGTTGAAAATCTGGCTTATTAACGGTAAATTTATTTGTTTAGTCACAAGTTCTCCCGTGCGGAGGAGAGAAAGAGGAATGAGTTAGTATGGCGGTAAAACTATTTATTGGTAATCTGTCGTTTAAGGCGACCGAGGACTCTTTGCAAGAGCTTTTTAGCCAGGCCGGGGAAGTTGTTTCGGCCCGCATCATCACCGACCGGGAAACAGGTCGGTCGCGGGGTTTTGGCTTTGTGGAAATGGACACCAAAGAAGACGCCGAACGTGCCATTGAGATGTTTAACAACTACAGCCTGAGCGGTCGCCCGATAGCAGTCAACGAAGCCCGACCTCGTGAAGAAGGCGGCGGAGGCGGCGGCGGGCGTGGTGGCTACGGCGGCGGCGGAGGCGGCGGTGGTGGTGGTCGCGGCGGCTACGGCGGCGGCGGTGGTGGTCGCGACCGAGACGGCTATTAGAATTTTGTAGACGGGTTAATCCTTCAAGGTTCCCTTAGCCAGTAGAGCGCACATAACAGTGTAGATAGAAGAACAGGTGTCTAACCGCCTCGAAATTGCATATTTCGAGGCGGTTTAGTTTATGGGGGGTGGGGTAAATTCCAGATTTGGAAGAGGAGGGAAGCCTAGTAAACCCCGGCATTGCTGTTTGTTTCGCCCGGCGGTACTGATGCGGCCAGGGAAGGCTCCCGCCGCCGAGTGGCCCAGACGAGATAACCGGCTACGAGGTTGACCAGTTGCAAAAGTAACATAAAAGTCGCCAGGCTGACCGCTTTTTCGGCTCCATAGCCGAGCTTAGCCAGAATAGCAATCAGCACAAGGTCACGCGCCCCGATCCCGGCTACCGAAAGGGGAAGCAAGCTGACCACACTTGCCAGACTGCTGGCCGCGATTACCTGGGTTGGGCCGAGATTGATACCGAGAGCCAGAGCCAACAACCAGACCCGAACCAGCACCAGGGCCGTCGCCAGGACGGTCAGGCTTCCCACCAGGCTCAGACCGCCCAGTCCCAAACTCCGTTCAGCCTGATCTAGTTCGCCCGATGAAGTCTGGCGGGCCTTTTTACGCAAAAGAAACCGCAGCGCGAAAGACAGGAGGCGGTTTCGCAAGGGTGGTACCGCCAGTACTACCAGGGCAAGCGCAATTCCCGCCGACAAACTTAGCACACCGGGCAAAAGGCTGGCGAAATCGGCTCCGAGAACGATTAACCCACTCGTCGCAAGAAGCAATAAAGCTGCCAGATCAAACAGCCGATCCAGCACGACCGACACAAAACCCGCGCCCAGGCTATGCCCGGCGCGTTGCAAATACCAGGCTTTGACGAAATCTCCGGCCTGGCCGGGCGTCAGGCTACCCGCCGAAAGACCCAGCGCGTAAAGCCGATAGGCCCGGTCGAAGCTCAACCGAATGTTGAGGTCGGCCAGGATTACTTGCCACCGCCAGCCTTTCAGAGCGATCAGGGGAAAAGCCAGCCCTACCGAAAGACCTAAAGCCCACCAGTTCGCTCCCAGCAGTTCCGCCCCGACCCGTCCGTAATCGAGGTTCAGCCGCCAGACGAAAAAAAGCAGCAAAAGTGTTCCGGCGATCCGCAAGGGCCACCGCCATGTGCTAAAGCTCGATCTGACCCGCATCGGCCCGGTAGGGGGAGCAGTAGAACTAAGTCTGGTTTGGGT
>JBBRBE010000070.1:0-29083 GCA_038206175.1 Chloroflexia bacterium | reverse complement strand
GACTGCTGCGGCAGGAGCCTCGGCCACCGCTACGGCGGCCCCGGTCTCCGTAGTGCCAGCCGAAGCCTCGATGCGGTCTAGCAAGCTCATAATTTCATCCAGATTGCCATCGTTGGTAGATGGGTGCATACCGGGTTCGTGACTCTCTGCCTCACTCGATTCCGAGGCAGAAGGAACCATGCGTACAGCGTTATCGTCAGTAAGCATCCTAGTTCTCCTGATTTTCCGACAAAATAGCTTTACTTTATATATTTATTGACTGAGTTTAGCCAGCGACTGCCTGGTTCCGGTTTTACCCGGAACCAGGTATTCCGAACTTGAACTTAAAACTCAGCCCTTTAGATACCTGCCGCCGGACTACTTGTTGCCGGTCGGAGCAGGAGCATTAACGGCTTTGGAAGCCGGGTTATTCTCTTTTTGGACAGTCGTTACCGTATTGGTTTCGACCGAAGTGCCAGGAGCCGCGCTTTTGGCGTCGGCAGGGCCAGCGACCGGGTTATCCAACTTGGCGCGAGCAATCGTACTCATCGAGCGAAGAGCGCGGTCGAGCGCGGCCAACTTAATCCCCTGCGGCGCGACCAGGGCCGGATTATTTATCCCACTCAGAGGGCTAGATGACGCCGGGCGCGTCACGGTAGCACCAGACTGATTTCGCAAGCCACTTCCGATCAGGAAAGCCATCAACAGGCTAAGCGTGATGATCAGGATAAAGCGGGCTGTGTTGGATTTTTTTACTGTGTACGCGATGTCGTTCACGGTTATTTAACCTTTCTTAAATATTTGTACCTTTGGTGTCCCAGATGTTGCTAACTAACTACATGACTAAGTAGCTATCGAACGAAACGAACGGGCCGAGAAGGATGAAACGTTCCTGGTACGGCGGGCTGGACTTTATCCCCTTCTCAGCCGTTTACTTACTCTTTCCCGCCTAGCGACCCTGAGCGAACTCCGGGCGGGCAGGCAGGCTCTCGAAATTCAGGTTCAAACTGTTGAGGTGGAGGGCTGTTCCCATCCAACCCCACTGCTGCAAGTCAATGTCGTCCTGATTGACCCAGTAACCCTGGCCTTTATCGCGGTAGAACTCGCCCATAAAGACCCGCGCCACGATCTCAGTTTCGACGCTGGCTCCACCAAGCTCGGCAGGTTCGCCCTTAGCTCGTTTCTTGGCAAGCTCGATTTCGTCCAGGATACCGGCCTGCGCACTTACTACGGCGTAGTTGCTCAGGGTCGGGGAGCCACCCAGCGGCACCCCGTTGGAGGTGTATTGCGGAGCCAGGCTCTTCCAACGCTGCCAGTATTTGACCAGGAACCAGCCTGTGTCTGAAATGTACTGCTTGGCCTGGGGGCTGCGGAACCAGCGATAGTCCAGCGAGACCCGCCACAAAGCTTGCTCGGCTTCTTCGTCGAAGTCGCCTAAGCGTGCGCCAAAGGTTCCTTCCACTCCGCGCAACTCCTCGGTTTCAGTGTTCATCACCATCAGGCCGGGCGGTAGGCCAAGACCCTTGTAGTCGCCTCGTCCGTACCAGGCGGCTTTGTTCAAGAGTTCGTAGCCGCTATTGTACAGAGCCATCCAATCGTGGTCTTTATCCACCTCGGCGAAGAGACGGAAAGCCTGCGGCGAGAAAGCTCCCAGATTGATCAGCACCTGGTTGTCCACCTGAGCGGTCGGCGACGCAGTTGCTTTGAGATAAGGCTTCTTGTTGACCACGATAATTTCGTTATCCCAGATGCCCTTGAGAATGTACTTGGCCTCGGTCAAATAACTGGTATCTTTCCAGCGACGATTGCCCAGCACCAGAGCCATTGCCAGGTCAATATCCGAGCGGGTGTTGGTGTAGCTGTCGGTGTTGCTACGAGTGCGAGCCGACGCCGGGCCGGAGTCCGACTTGAACAAGCTATTGTCCATCTGGAGGTTGTAGGCCGTCCAGAACCACAGGTTGTCGAAAGTTTTCTGCTCGTCGCTCCACAAAGCCATCAACATTGCATTGGCTTGCCAGTCGGCACTGGCTTTGCCGGTAGCGTCCGAAACCTTGCCGTCCTGGGCGATGTACTTGTTGCGGAAGAAGTTGAAGCCATCCTTCAGCACGTTCGTCTCCATCAGGGGGTGCAGGTTGTTGATCTTATTGATCTGCACATCTTCTTTGCCGTCGAACTGGCGTACCAGGCTCGACTCTTTCAAGCCATCCCGCACCAGACCGCGACCGGGAGCTTGCTCGACCTGCTTGCGAATTTCGGTCGTTGTCACCAGGTAGTCAATGTTCTTGAACTTACCATCCAGCAGCTTCGCGTAGATGTCCGGGTCTTGATCGGCCTTGTAATGCGAATGATAGAGCTTGTAGGCCGGGCCGTTGTAATTGCTGTGCATATCCACCCACAGGGCGTCGGTTCCCACAATTATTCGGTCGGTCGGGATGTTGCCCTTCATCCACAGCAGCACTTGTTGGTCGGTATTGTTGACATCCGAGTTGTAGATAGCCTGGTTCTGCCCGACGTAGAAGAAAGCACTCAGGGCTACAATTGCTATCGCAATCACGAACCCAAAAGTCGCTCCCAGCGTCCGCGAGGCCCAACCGACGGTCTGGCCGATTGCCAGAGCCAGGAACAGCACGAAAGGCACTACCTGATAGTCCGCCTGGATGCCGCCCAACACCATATAGATGCCATAGCTACCGGCCATCAGAGGCACCAGCCAGTTTTCCTTCTTGCGGAACCCGAATACCAGGTTCAGGGCCATACACGCGACACCCGCCGCAATCAAGATGCCGTCTACCCCTAGCCAGAAATTCCAGATAAAGCCAAAGGACGAGTTGACCTCCCAGGAGGGCTTGGTATCTTTGTAGTTCTGCCAGAGCGTGCCAAAGAGCGAAACGTGTGTAGCCGTGCCGTTCAATTCACCCCAGAAGTTAAAAGCGTCCGGGAAAAGCTCACTCTTGAAGACCGAGTAGAGCAGGAATTGCAGGGTCAGCACGCCGCCGATAATCGCCGCACCCCAGATGGCATAGAGCCGTTGCAGGGGATGCGAGAAGCGTAGCACTATTATCATAAAAGCCGGGACAAAGATCAGAGCCGTCTCCCGCGAGAGTACCGCCAGACCCAGAGCCATACTTGCCAGGAAGAAGCTAAATAGCCGACCCCGGTTGCAGACCAGGAAGTACAGTGACATGCTCAACCAGAAGACCATAAAGTTGTCCACCACCACCAACCGCTGGAAGTTGACCGCCAGAGGCGAGAGGCTGAACAGCAGGCCAGTGATGAGCGCACCGACAATGGAACCGCTCAGTTGCCGGGCTACCCGGTAGACGAAGAAGCTCGAAGCCAGGTGCATCACCAGCATCAGCACCCGACCACTGTTGATCGAGGGGCCGAAGGTGTGGAAACCGCCGGTCAAAATCGTCCAGACCGAAAGCATAAAAGTCGCCATCGGTGGATGCTCGTAAGTGTAGGTGTATGGCGACAGAACCCGGTCTTGCAAGAACGACCAGGCTTGTTGACCCACAATGCCTTCGTCCTGTCGGTAGAGTGGGTAGTTAAACATATTGAAGGCGTGCGAAACCAGAGCTACGCACAGGACGAGGGCCAGTGAAATTGTCTCGACCCCGAAGATCGAAGTGCTAACCGCTCCTGCCGCCGGTTTAATAACTGGCTGGGCAGGGTTCAAAACAGTGGTTGTACGCGGAAATTCTTGTACCGACATTGCTTTACTATGCTCCCTTCCCTTTGGCTAATTCGACGCCTGCTGCGAAGCCGGAGTGTTCGTGGCTTGCTGCAAGTGTGCGCCGACATGCTTCGTTTTCTCCCAGTTGTTCTGATTGGTCAGGTGACGATAAACCGCCCGCACTGCCGCAAATGACAGGAGCAACTGGTAGGGGAAGTAGAAGATTGGGATCAGGTAGAGTGCGCGACGTTTCTTCTTCAGGTTATGGCTACGGATAAAGTAGACCAGGCCGACCATATGGAAAATGGTGCTGGCTACCACCAGGTAAAAAGGCAAAGCCAGGATCAGGGCCGCTACCGGGTCAACCCGATAGGTGAACATCAGGTAAATCGAGAGCGGGAAATACAAGCCGGTAAGAGCCTGGAAGAAAGTAAAGCCCAGCGTGTAGACGGCCAGGAACCGCTGGTAGAACGTCGGCAGTCTGCGCCAGTCGCCCTTGAGCAAGATTTCCAAAAACCCCTGGTTCCAGCGGGTGCGCTGCTTGACGAACTGCGTTACGTTTAGCGGTGTCTCTTCCTTCGTCACATGCTCATCGCTGTAAATAACTTTGATTTTCTCACCTTCCAGGCTGCACCGAATACCCAGGTCGGCATCTTCGGTCAACATATCGTCGCCCCAACCGCCGATGCGTTCCATCAGGGCGCGGGTGGTGAAAATCGTGTTGCCGCCCAGTGGGATCATTCCGGCTTTGGCCTGGAAGTGCAAGCGACTCTTGAACCAGAAGTAATATTCCAGCACGTTGAGAGCCGAGAACCAGCTTGACTGGTAGTTCATCAACTGCACGCCGCTTTGAACCACGGTTGCCCCGGTGTTAAGCATTGTCGTGTTGACGATGTTGAAAATATCTTTGTGCGGCTGGTCTTCGGCATCAAAGATACAAACTACATCTTTGGTAGCCTGGCGCAAACCGACGTTCAGACCATGCGGTTTATTGAAAGGCGGGTCGTTGAAGGTCAGCATCCGCACGTTGTGGATACCCCGTCCTTCGAGTTCCGCCAGCTTGATTTCCACCTGCTCGATAGTGCCTTTGTCCACTTCTTGTAAGATGACAAAGATTTCAACCATATCTTGCGGGTAGTCAATTTCGAGAGCGCGTTGGATCGTACCCTGAATTACTTCTTCTTCACTTTTGGCGGGCAAAAAGACGGTGAAAGAATAATGGGGGTCGCGGTAAACCTTTGGCGACTGGTACTCCTCGGCCAGGTTCTGGTCATTCCAGGTATAGAGCATCAGGTAGAGAGTATAGCCTGCCTGTAATGCCAGGAACAACGAAAGCACTATCAGGGCTGCTAAAAAGATGTCCATGCGTCAATTTCTCCGTTTGTGCTGCATCTACAATTTCAACTTGGTAGAAGGCGGCTAGGTGGTGGCTTTTTGACAAAGCAAACCGAAGCCTGGCCCTTTGTACGTTTGATTACAAAGGCCGCTCAGAACTATAGCCGATCTGCCCCTTTCAGAGCAGGTGTACCTCTTCGTACAAGTTGGAGTAGATAAATATCCGACAAGCTAATATAGGGTTTTAGGACGATAGCCAGGACAAAGGTACAGATGACAAGCTTTACGTTTTTTGCGGACGAAACCACTACCCTGTGGAGTTTTACCGTTATCGAGCCATGAAACTAAGATTGCCCGGCGAAGTAGCGTGCTATTCTTCAGCCTTTCTCTCTTAGCGGTGCGGTGGCCTGAGCTTTACGTTTCAGGCGGTTAGTCGAAGGGTTGGTTGGTCATTTGACCTGCTTCCCCCTTTAGACTACTCAGAAGTCCTAGTACCCCTAGATTACAATACTTTTATGCCTTTGTCAATAGCTGAATCTTGATTTAATAAACGGATTTTAATACTTGTTATACGTTTTTTAATGTCCAAGCGGTTTCTTAGG
Organism: Chloroflexia bacterium; assembly: GCA_038206175.1. Taxonomy (GTDB): domain Bacteria; phylum Chloroflexota; class Chloroflexia; order Chloroheliales; family Chloroheliaceae; genus 54-19. The sequence continues at coordinate 23,491 of JBBRBE010000070.1, read as the reverse complement.
GACAGTACACCCTGCCTAACCCACGCTTTAGCCTGGTAGGTGCATTATTACCTTACAGAAGACCGTTTTTAGAGTAATTTTCAAATTCAAAGCTGAAGAAAACCCTAAAATACTATATTGCTGGCCGCGCATTCTATCCTTTGACTACTATTATTAACACCGATTTTCATTAAACGTTTGAGATGTTTTATGACTTTTGGCTAAAAGTACCGGTTTTCGTTGCTCTCGAAACCTTAAAAGGTACTAGAAAACGCTTCACCATTTGTCCTGAGACTGTCCGGTCCTATTGCTATAGCGGTACTGTAAGGTTCAGAACCCGGCAACCGACCCTATAATATTGTAAAATAAACTTTTAGACTGATCCAATTAGCTCGAACATTACGAAACAGCCTAAAACGGTCTTCCAGGAGGATTAAAGTCGGTCGAGGCCGGACAGATAGGCGTATTAAAAGTGTTCTACATGGAGTAGCGCGCACCCGGCCACAGTTGCACGAGAAAGCCTTTAACGGTTAGGATAAGTTTTGAGATTTTATTTCAGCTTTGAGACTAAATGAGGAGGTTACAATGGAAGCAGGGCCGGATACGAACGGAACCGAACTGATCACGAATGGAGCTTTGCCGGTGCTGGTACGGCGACCGCAAAAAGGTCAGGGGCCACACCCGGCCCTGTTAATGCTGCACGGTTGGGGCGCGAACGAAGGTGATATTTATGAACTGGTACCGTTTGTGGATAAGCGGGTATTGATTGCAGCCGTGCGCGCTCCCGAAGCGGTCAGCGACGACCCGCGTGGCTCGTATAAATGGTACGAACGGACGAATGTCGGAGAGCCGCAGGGAGGTCTTTTAGATAAAAGTCTCGAACGGTTGGGCCAGCTTCTCGGCCAGTTAGAGAGCCTGACGGGAGTGCAGATTGACCCGGCCCAGGTTTACGTGGGCGGTTTCAGCCAGGGAGCGGCGATGAGCGTGATGGCTGCGGCAACCTACCCCGACCGCCTGGCCGGGATACTGCCGCATAGCGGTTTTATCAACCCGACCTTTCGAGAACGGATCGAGAACGGCCTCTTGCGGGGCAAGGGAGCTTTCGTGGCCCACGGCACCGAGGATCAGGTGCTAAAAGTAGGAATGGGTCAGGCTTTGCGCCACTCGCTCGAAGTGGGCGGCCTGGATGTCACCTACCGCGAATTTCCGATTGCGCATGCGACCAGCCCGGATAGCCGCCGCGCTTTAGGTGAATGGCTCAATCACCGTTTACGGTTTTAATTTCATTCCTAATGCTAACTGAATAAAGCTACTTTGTGATGCACACAGGGGCGGCATATCTGCTATAATTACAAAAGTGGCGAGGTTTAGCCTGGCCCTGGCGCGGATAGCATACGGAAAGGACTCCTTCCCGGTTTATACTTATATTCAAACCCTTACTATATTTATTATAAGCCTGTCTTAACCGGCCTGGGTTTTCTATGACCCCAGAAACCGGACTATTCGGATACAGTAGAGTGTAGCAATGAGCATTAACGAAAGTAATTTTAACTTTTTCCAGGCTGAAACCTTAACCCCGGCCAACGAAAAAACGACTAATCGGCAACCGACCGCCTGGCCGCAGGCCGATGATACCGCCGCGACCACCGCTCAGACCTTGCCCCACGACCTGGAAGCTATTCAACAACACTGGGAACGCCGGGGCCGCAAATACGGTCTTTCGCCTAGCGCAAGCTGGGTGGACGAAACTATGTTGCACCACGAAGGTACGATCCTGGCGAAATTTCTTAAAAACGACGACCGGGTGCTGGATGCCGGGTGTGCCAACGGCTACACCACACTGCAACTGGCCCGCCTTAAAAGAATACACATTACCGGGATAGATTATGCCGAGAGCATGGTCGAACATGCTACCCTGAACCTGGGCCGGGCCGGAAGTATGCCGGGGGCAGCCTCGTTCCGGGTCGGTAACTTCCTCAACCTCGATTTTCCCGATAATACTTTCGATAAAGTCATCACCAAACGCTGCCTGATCAACCTGGGCAGCCCGGAGCATCAAAAAACCGCGCTTTTAGAAGCCTGGCGCGTGCTTAAACCGGGCGGTCTTTTCCTGGTTAGCGAAGTGACCGAGCAAAGCTCGGACAAGCTAAACGGTCTGCGCGAACGGTTGGGCCTGGAAACCATGACCCCTCTCTGGCACAACTGCTACATTAACGAAGAGGATTTCCTGGGGTTTGCCGAAAATTACTTCAAAATTAAGAAAATCAAACGCTTCAGCAGCACTTACTACGTCCTGACCTGGGCAATCTACCCTTTCTTCGTCCGGCACGCTCAGCGCAATTACCGGGGATTGTTCCACCGGCTTAGCTCACATCTTCCGCAGGTAGGCGATTGGGGCTTGCAAAAGCTGTTCGTGCTGCAAAAAAGAGCCTAGCCGGGCCATGCTAATCTTCGCGGTAGCCTTGAATAGAGTGGCACTCTTATTTTTGCACGGCGGCTTCCCGGACGAACTAATTTTCATCGGCGTAGCGGCCTACCTGATAGTAATGTTTGGTCTGGCCCAGCTAAAGACACGCCGCCTCAAGCGCAAGAAACTGCGCCGCCGGGCCGAACGCGCCGCCAACCTCGGTCAACCTGTCGCGCCACTAACCTCATCTGCCGAACATGCTCCATCTGAAAGGGATTCTAAAATTTAATAGCCGGACTTTTGGGGTTAAAACGCCAGCGAGAGGCCGGAAAGAGGCGCAACATCCAGCGGGACACCGCGAGACTGGATCAGGACGCCGAAATTGCCCAGAGCAGTCGGGTTGATCAACCGTTGCAGGGCTTCGCGCTCGGCCAGTTGTTGCTTGGTGGTCAGGCCAGAAGTCTGGCGGAAATCAGGCTGGCCCAGCGCGACCAGACGTTCAGCGATACCTAACCCACCCAGGAAGTTAGCTTGTTTGGTAAAGCCTTCGGTCTGCAAGCCCAGCCGTTCGCCGGTTTGAATCAGGGTTGTAAAATCAACGTGGGCCGTGATGTCCTGTCGCCCGATGTTGATATACGGGTTATCGTGGGCCAGGTGGCCGCTGTAACATTGCAGGGTTCCGGCCTGGCGCTGCGGGCCGTAACGTTGCGAAGCTGGATAGCCGTAATCAATCGTCAAAATATAACCCTGGCTCAACGCCTGGGCTACACCTTCTAACCAGTCCAGCATGCCCAGATTAACTTCGGTGCGGTAGCCTGTTTCGTAGCGGCTCAGATCGAGGCCCAATCGCTCGAAATAGGTCGCCAGGGCCGGGTCGGAAAGCGGGCCACTTTCTTCGACCAACTCCTCGGAGTCCGGCTCGACGCTCAGGTAAATTTCCTGTAGCTGGCCGTCCAGCACCGTCACCAGATGCACCGGGAAAGCATCCAGCAACTCGTTGGAGACAAAACAACCCGTCACGCTGCCCTCGGCCAGTTCGTCCAGCCTTCGCCAGTCGGTGCGGGCGATCAGAGCGGCCCCGTCTGGCACGGCTTCCAGTCGCCGCCGCTGGGCCAGTCGCAGCGTTTCGCTAATTTCGACAATCGTGTAACGCACGTTCGCCCACAGGGTATCGTCCTCGTCGCGCAGATGGGCCAGGATGTCGCTTGCCAGAAGGCCCTGCCCGGCCCCGACTTCGACCACCTGGAAATCGGTAGGACGACCCAACCGCCGCCAGAATTCGGCTACCTGCCGCCCGATCATATCGCCAAACGCCGGTGTAAGATGCGGCGCAGTATAAAAATCGCCCCGCGCCCCGATCAGCCCGCCCTGATGGGTGTAATAGCCCAGACCGGGCTGATACAGAGCCATTTCCATAAAGCGGGCAAAAGTAATCCGTCCGAGCGGAGCGCGGCGGATTTCGTCGAGCAAGGCGGCTTTGAGTTGCGGATTGTCACCGCTTGTAGCTGATGTTATCATAGGTGAGAATTTTACCTCATTTGAGGCAGGATTTCCAGGGGAGACGGGATTTCCAGGGGAAAGGAACGACTAACCTCTTTCCTTATTACAATATTGCAATTGTAACAGAATGGGTTTTAGAGCAAAGCTGATAACTTCATATCTGGCCGTGATCCTGGTTACGCTGGTGCTGGCGTTGGCCTTCTTTGCCTTTGTCGTCCGCCAGGATCAGGAACAAAATACCCGCCAGGCCAAAGATCGTCTGAGGACTGTCACTACGCAGGTCAGCCAGAATATCGCCAACCTGCGGCCAAGCCGCTTTTTAGAAGACTATCAAAACTCTTTGCAAACTCTGGCTCCCCTCTTTAACGTGCGCCTTTTATTAATAGATAGCGACGGGCAGATTCGGGCAGATAGCGATACTAATGCTGCCTCCACAATGCTTAACCAGACTATTGCCGGTTACAAACTGGTTCCACGTGATTTACAATCGCATTCCAACAATATCCAGCTTAGAAACGTGCAGTATTTTTACTATGCCCGGCCTGGCCCGGCCCTTAACATTAATACAACTCAGACCCAAACAAACCGGGTGGATTGGCAACCAACTCCCTTACAGGTTAAAGGGACAGTCGAAACCGACCTGTGGCTGGCCGTGCCGGAAGCCACCCTCAACGCCGCCTGGGACGATTTGCTCAAAGGAATGTTGACGGCAGCAGCGTTGGCTTTGATCCTGGCGATTGGTCTGGCTCTGGTGATTGCCCGCAGCATCGCCCGGCCTCTGATGCGCATGACCAGGGCCAGCGTAGCGATTGCCCAGGGCAATTACACCGAGCAGTTGCCGGTCAAGGGCCGGGACGAGATGGGCCGCCTGGCGACCAGCTTTAACCAGATGGCGCGGGAAGTCTCCCGCTCCCAGCAAACCATGCGCGATTTCGTGGCGAATGTTTCGCACGAGCTTAAAACGCCCCTGACCAGTATTCAAGGCTTTTCTCAGGCGATTGTTGAAGGCGTGGCTGACGACCCGGCGGCGGTGCAACACTCGGCCACCGTCATTTACGACGAAGCCGCCCGCATGCGCCGACTGGTAGACGGTTTGCTCGACCTGAGCCGGATCGAGTCGGGCCAGGTGGCCCTCAACCGCCGCGAGTTAGACCTGACTACTCTGCTAGGTCGGGTGATCATCCGGCTTGGCCCCCTGGCCGACAGCAAAAAGCTAACGATCAGCCATCGGCTAGGCCAGGAGCGTGGCCTGTGTGTGCTGGCCGACCCGGATCGACTGGAACAGGTGTTTACCAATATTCTCGATAACGCGATCAAGTACAGTCCCGAAGGAGGTTTGATCTGGCTGGAAGTGCAGACCGGCCCGGCTTCCACCCTCGCGCAGACGGACGAAGCGGGCCGGGGCAAACATACGCGCCTGCCCTACGCTTGCGTCAACATCGGCAACCACGGCCCGCTCATTCCCGCCGACGAACTACCGCGCATCTTTGAACGCTTCTACAAGCTCGACCGTTCCCGCAAACGCCGGGGGGAAAGCACCGGCCTGGGCCTGGCGATTACCAAAGAACTGGTGGAGGCTCACGGCGGCACGATCTGGGTTAAAAGCGAACCGACTCCGGCCCGGCCTGACGAAAGCTATACTCTGTTCACGGTCTGCCTGCCCCTGATAACCCCGGTCAGTCCGTCCCAGAACAACCTGCCGCACCTGCTCAAACGGTAAGAGGCGGGCGAGGGGGCCAAAAGTACGTACACCAAAATTCCTAAAACAAACTGACTTTTCAGCCTATTCTGCGCTGTCATTCTGAGCGTAGCGAAGAATCTTCTTTCACTAGCAAGATTGTGCTTCGTCAAAAAGATTCTTCGCTACGCTCAGAATGACATGTAGTGATAGATTGAACTGTTACACAAACCAAAAGAGGGAAACCAGGCCAGTTCCCTCTTTTGGTTCAAGCTTTTCTTTTAATTCAGACGAGCTAAAGTGTCACGCGGCGGAAATGGGCCGAGAAATCGGCTTGAGAGGATTATAATACATACCGTTCTGGTCTAATTTCGAGACAGGCTGGCCGCAACGGTAGCAAAAAGTCTGAATCGTGCGCGAGAACAAGATCGCTTGCCGTCCGCAACTGGGACATTCGGCCAGGCGTTCTATCACCATTGGCTCTTCCTGAGCAGTCGGCGAGGCTGTATCAGCGTTGGTTAGGTGTATCTGTGTAGCCATAAATCAATCCTACCTATTCCAGTTCCAGGCAAATTCTCGTCGTGGCGGAAGTCTTAGAACTTAGTTTTTGAAGCATATCTCTTGAAGGTTATCGGGCCGTAGCGTTATTCTTATTATAGGGGGAGAATTAGCGTTGTCAAGCGATAGTTCAGCCCGGAAAGTTTTAGTGATTTTTCGATGCAGTATTTGTGCTATAATTTGACGATATGTATTGTGCAAGACTAAGTTTAAAGGACTTCCGCAATTACCGCAAGCTGGACTTGAGCCTGGGGCCGGGCTTGACGATCTTTCAGGGCGAAAACGCTGCCGGTAAGACTACCCTTCTTGAGGCGATCTATATTGTAGCCACTACGAAATCACCTCGCGCCGGAGCCGACCAGGAACTGGTTAATTTTGAGGCCGAAGCCGAATTTGGCGCACCTGCCTTCGCCCGACTCGTCGCGCACGTCGAACGAGCCGAAGGCCCACTCGACGCCGAAATTGTCGTAGTGCGCGATAGCGATGGCCCGGAAACAGCCTCGGCACCGGGCCTGGCCCGCAAACGGATCAAAGTTAACGGAGCCTCCCGCCGGGCGATTGACCTGATTGGCAAAACTAACGTCGTGCTTTTCTCGCCGGAAGACCTCGACCTGATTATCGGGGCGCCGTCGCTACGCCGCCGCTACCTGGACGTGACGCTTTCCCAGATTGACCACCGCTACCTGCGGCAGTGGCAAGATTACGCTAAAATCGTGGCCCAACGCAACGGCTTTTTGCGAAACTTGCGCGAACGCCGCCGCAATGGACGCGCCCGTGGCGAGGCGGGCCGGGACGAACTGACGGTCTGGAACGAGGAACTGGTCAAAAGCGGTTCTTATCTTATCCGCCGCCGCCGCGAGGCTCTCCATGACTTGAACGAACGCGCCGCCGGTCTGCACGCCCACCTGACCGGCCTCGTCTCGGACTTGCTGCCTGATCCCACGACCGGCTTCGAGTTAGTCTATCAGCCGAGCTTCGATTTGAGCGGGGCCGAAGAAGAAGAAGCTATTGCGGCCCTCTTTCTGGCCCGCCTGGAGGCCGTCCGCCCGCAAGAACTGTTGCGCGGGGTTTCGTTGGCCGGGCCGCATCGGGACGATTTTATTTTTCAGGTCGAAGGGGCGAACCTGGGAACTTACGGCTCACGCGGCCAGCAGCGCACGGCAGTGCTGGCCCTGAAACTGGCCGAAGTCGGCTGGATGGAGGCCCAGACCGGCGAACGCCCGATCCTGTTGTTGGATGATATTCTTTCCGAACTGGATGCCAGCCGCCGGCAGTACGTTCTGGATACAGTCGGGGCCAGGGCGGAGCAAATCTTGATCACGACAACCGATCTTTCGCTCTTTGGCGACCCGCTCCGGTTGGCCCAGATCGCCCGGCTTTACCGCGTCGAAGGCGGCAGCGTTACGCTAAGCCGCCAGGCCCAGGCTTGAACAACTTTTCGCCCTCTCCGCACATCCGGCGGTACTTTAGGTTAAAATAGTGCCACCGAATAATCTAAAGCTGTCTGGACTTTCAACCAAAAGAACCTGTTTAAAACCTGTAGCGACGAACACGAGGACGTGTGCAGCATGAATGAAGGAGTTGAGGAAAACGCCCCTAGAGCCAGCTTTAAAACCCTGGTGCTGGACGACGAACGCCCGGCGTTGGAGGAACTGGCCTATATGCTGGGGCAAAGCGGCTATTGCAGCAAGATTGTCACGACCGATAATGTCCTGGAAGCATTACGCTTTTTGCAACAGGAGCGTTACGACCTGGTGTTTGTGGATGTGCAGATGCCGGGGATGAATGGCCTCGAACTGAGCCAGGTCTTGCGCCAGTTTGCCCAACCGCCCCGAATCATCTTTGTTACGGCTTACGACGACTACGCAGTGCAGGCTTTTCAACTCGACGCGGTAGACTACCTGCTCAAGCCGGTTTCGCAGGAACGGCTGGAACAGGCTTTAGAGCGAGCCTTCCGGCGCGAAGGCACCCCTCGCCCGCCAGGGCCAGGAGAGAGCGAAGGAAGCGGACGGCCTCGCCCGGATGAACGCGAGCGCGAGGGCGGCCCAAACCGCGACAAAGAGGCTGGACGGCTGGATAAACTGCCGGTAGACAAAGAAAATCGTACCCTCTTGATTGACCTAAAAGAAATTCGCTTCGCCGTGGCGCGGGGTGATTATGTCTACATAAAAACCTACGACCAGGAATACCTCACCCGCTTTTCGATCACCGAACTTGAAAAACGCCTTCCTTCGCCGCCTTTTCTCCGCACCCACCGGGCCTTTCTGGTAAATTTGCATAACGTCAACGAAATTCAGCCTTTTTTCAACGGAGCCTACGTCCTCAAAGTCAACGACCGCGAGAACAGCGAGGTACAGGTTAGCCGGGGGCATGCCCGCGATTTGCGGGCCTTGTTAGGCATGTGATGCGCGGAGTTAGAAATATTAGATTAGAAAAACTTGAAGTTGGAAACCTCACACTTTTTGGGTGACTTTCGTAATGTTCGCCGTAACCATTTAGTGTTAAGATAAGGGGTAGTTGCAGTTGCGTCTTTTCAATAAGTTTGCTAGAATGCCTCAGTCATCGGAATAGCAAACGGCCTGACCGTCGCTAAAAATCTTAATCGGGAACTACTTAAACAAACGAACACGCTCTACCCCAAACTTTTTGAGTAATGTTTGCGTATTTAATATAGGAAGAACAACGACCAAACCCTTACTCGAAGAGTTCGTCTGGTTCACAATCGGGGTTAAAATAAGAATCTCCTTACGACTCCTTGCGGCTTATCGGCTTACAGCAAGCAGTTTTTGGGTGTACGTTTTGCGGGTAATAAGTAGAAAATGAAAAGCGGATTTTTGAGTCATTCCAGACTTTGGGCTACTGTTGCCGCTCTGCTAGTGAGCATTGTACTTCTCGCGGCCTGTTCCGATTACGCTGCGGCCACCTCTACTGCGGCAGTGCCGGTCATTACGGTTGGGAATACCAGCGTTGCCACTCTCCCGGTCGCAACTCCTAAAACCACTGCTGCGTCGGGTCTTAAACAGACCGTACCCACGCCCGCGCCGGTTTCGACCCCTCCTTCGGCAGGTGTCGCCAAAGGGTCAGGCGTTCCCGCTCTCAGCCCGACGACCGGCTTCTACGAACTGCCTTTTGCTAATTCCAAGTATTACCTGCACATGCCTTCGACTCTCAAGCCCGGCAAAGCCTTGCAAATTGTGATAGCCGTCCACGGTATGGGTGGTAACGGTCTGGCCTTCGGTCAACCGCTGATCCAGTATGCCGACGAATACGGCCTGGTGCTGGTTGCTCCGACAATGCAGTACGACCAGAATATCCAGGAGGCCGCGCCTATCGCCGCTAACGACGCCGTGCTGCTGCCCGAATTGCACAAGCTAATCGAAGGTCTGCCGGGTGTACTGGCCTATCCGGTCAGCCCTCGCGTGTTGCTGTTTGGCTTCTCGCGGGGTGCGCAGATCGTCCACCGCTACGCCACTTTCTACCCTGAAAACGTGATTGGCGTCGCCGCAATGTCGGCGGGCAACTACACCCTGCCCTTCCCTCAGATGTCTACCGGCGGCACTATCGGCGGCAAACTGGATATGAGCTTTCCTTTTGGGGTTGCAAACCTGCAAAATTATGTCGGTCACACCCTTGACCTCGACGCTTTGCGCCGGGTATCCTTCTGGCTGGCGGTTGGTGGCGCAGATAATGCAAACAAAGACGTCCCGACAGCCTGGAGTCCTTACCTGGGTACAAACCGGGTGCAACGGGCAACGCATTACTACGAAGCCTTGCGCTCTGCCGGAGTCGAAGCCACCTTTACAGTCTTTCCGGGGGTAGGTCATGCGGTTTGCACCGAGATGAAGCAGGAAGCTTTCGCTTTCTTTAACAAGTTAGTAGTCTAAGGTTTATCCAAACCTGAGTAAATAAAAAGAGGATGGGTAACAAACCTATCCTCTTTTTTAATACTAAAAATTTTGTGGCCTTTGTTGTTGGGTCTGGTGACAAACTTGTGGTGATGAATTTTTTGATGTGAAGTGCTATATTTAGAGCAGATTTTATTAAAAAAGAGATGTAGTCGGCCAGAAGAAATGAAACAAAATAGCCCTAAAAGAATTCGGTTTTTAAGTCTGGGTCTGCTGCTGGCAGTCCTGTCGCCAATGCTGGTCGCGTGCGGCGATGAGGTAGTTTCGCAAGCTATCACTACCCCTGGCGCGGCCATAAATGCGACCTCTGGCAGCCAAATCGTTAACGTGCCGGTGGTAGGAACGATAAATTCTTCATCCGAAGTAGCCCGCCCTTCCGCGACGGCGACGACCGGCGGGACGGTAGCCAGTAGAGCGACGGCCCGACCACCCACCGCCCCACCGCCGCCAACTGCCGTGCCTACCCCAACCCCTTATCCTACTCCGGCTCTTAAAATTCCCTTTGAAGGCGCACCCAAAGCCGTCCCCGAATTCAAAGGTCAGGGTCAGGTTACGGAACGGCAGTTCCAGAGCAAGCTCTTAAATCAGGTCGTCCCCTATCGCATCTACCTACCCGCCGAGTACGACAAAACCCAGAAACGCTATCCTGTACTTTACATGCTGCACGGCTTTAGCGGCAAAGATGACGAGTGGATGTGGTACGGACTATTTGATCGGCTGGATGAAATGATTGCAAGCGGTAAAATCAAGCCTTTTATCGTAGTGCTGCCGTGGGGTAATCAAGAATATTGGGTAGACCATCCCGATAACGGCCCGCGCTGGGGCGAGTATACCGCCCGCGAGGTGGTGGCCCACATTGACGGTAATTTCCGCACGATCCCGCTCAAGGAAAGCCGGGCTATCGGCGGGCTTTCGATGGGCGGCAACGGAGCCTTGCAAGTGACGATGAGCTATCCGAATGTTTTTGGTGTCGTCGGGGCGCACAGCCCAACCATGCGGACTTTCGACCAGAAAATTCCCTGGTGGGGCGACCAGGCCTGGTTCGACCGCTACGACCCGATCACCCAGGCCAAAACTAACCCTTATCTGCCGACCGTCAAGCTCTGGATTGACATCGGCCTGGACGATAAAGCCTGGCGTGCGCGGGCGTTGGAACTTAAAAGCGTTTTAGAGAGCCGTAAAATAAACTTTACCTGGGACGAATCGCCCGGCGACCACAACGATATGTACTGGAAAGCCAACGTACCGGATTACCTGACGTTCTATGCCGGTGCGCTGGATTTCAAATAGTCCTTAATTTAAGAGGATAAAAGCCTTGCTCTACCCCCTGAGCAAGGCTTTTTTGTGGGCTAAAAGCTTATTTTGGCTCTTGACCAGGCCAAAAAGTCCTGCTAAAATAATTTCGATCATTTGAAAAAATTACAATAATAGAAAAGACTTTAATGTTTGAAGATATTTCGAGGCTCGATTCGCCCGCAGCCCTGTTCTGGATCAAAGATTTGCCAACGTTAAAGGTCATATCCGATCCGTTTCGGCTCCAGATTTTAGGTCTGCTGCTCGAACCGCACACGGTTAAGCAACTTTCCGCCCGGCTAGACCTTGCGCCGGTCAAGTTGTACTACCACATCAACCTGCTGGAACAACATGGTTTAATCCGGGTCACTGGCAGCCGTCTAGTATCCGGCATAGTTGAGAAATTTTATCAAGTCTCGGCCCAGCAATTTCGGATGGACGGTTCGCTATTCTCCTTCACCCCCCAAAGTGAAAACCAGGAAAACCTCGATGTTTATCTGGCCTCAATATTGGAGACCGCCCGTGATCAAATCAAAAAAAGTGTGCGGGCCGGGCTGGTGAACCTGACCGGGGAGGGGAACCGGATTAATTCGCTTCTTTCGGCCCGTGCCAGTATCAGCCTGACCCCGGCGAAGGCCGAAATATTTTATAAACGGCTGGCTGATTTGATCAATGAGCTGGATACGCTCGGCACCGATACCACCGAGGCCGATGCTCAACTCTACGGCTTCTCGGTGGTGATGTACCCGATGTTGCCCGAACCACCCGAAAGCGAGGCAATTTAGCCGGGTCAATTTAGAAGGAGGATTAAGCCCATGCAGGAGCCAGACAAGGTGAAGCCGATCCAACCGGGCGTGCGGGAGGTCTTGCGCAATGCTAACTTCCGCCGGTTGTGGCTGGCAAAAAGTATTTCAGAATTTGGTAACGTCCTGACCACTCTGGCTCTGGTCATCCTGGTCAACCGCTTGACCGGTTCGGTGGCGGCAATCGCTACCCTGACAATCACGCTCCTGATACCTTCAATTGTGTTCGGTATGCTGGCCGGGGTCTGGGTAGACCGGCTCGACCGCCGCCGGATTATGATTATCTCGGATGGGTTGCGCGGAGTGCTGGTGCTGGGCTTCGGACTGGTTGGCTCGACCGACTGGTTGCCCTTTCTGTACGCGCTGGGGTTGGTGCAGGCGGGGATCGGCACGTTCTTTAATCCGGCCCAAAACGCGCTGTTTCCAACTATCGTCCCCAAAGCGCAACTATTGGCCGCTAACGGGCTGACCCAAACCAGCCTGACTGTCGCCGCTTCGCTAGGAGGAGCGTTGGCCGGAGTGATGATTGCAGCCTTAAATCTGTTCTGGCCGATTTTTGTGGTGGATGCGTTGACTTTCCTGGCCTCGGCCCTGCTTATAGCCCGCCTGAAACTTTCGGCTCAAGAGGCCGCGCCTAAAACTTCGACGGCCTCGGCCCGCCGCTTCTGGCCCGAAATGGGGCAGGGATTGAGCATTACGTTGCACAACCCGATGTTGCTGGGTACGCTGGTAGCGGCGGGTGTCGCTCTGCTGGGTTTAGGTGCAATTGAAACCCTGTTCGTCCCTTTGCTGGTCAACGAACTCCATTCCTCGGAAGCCTGGCTAGGGCCAATCCAGGTGGCCGGAACGCTGGCAACGATTGTGGGTGGTAGCCTGCTGGCGTGGTGGGCCGGGTGGTTGCGACCGACCACTATGATATGCTGGGGCCTAATTGTGCTGGGCCTGACGGTCGGGTTAGATGGAACGGTGAATGCACCCTGGCAATTCATCCTGCTGCAAGTGATAATCGGGCTGGTCATTACGCCGATCAACACTTCGATTGTGACGATTAATCAGAACGCGGTAGAAGATGCCTTGCGTGGCCGCGTCGGGGCGGCCCGGCTAACCGTTACATCAGTGGCGCAGGTACTTTCGATGGGCTTTGCCGGGACGCTGGGAGACTTGATAGGGGTACGCAATGTTTGTTTTGTGGCGGGCGGTTTTGTGATCGTAGCCGGACTGCTGGCCGGTCGAATCTTTCGGACGGGTTTACGACCGAATTCGACCAAATCAGGCCCGGCTATTCAGCCGCATTAAAAGCAGACCGTCCAAAGCCGGGCCGACCGGGACAGACGCAACAATGACCTGCCGTATTACACCAGACGATAAATACTTCTTGTGATTAGCTAAAGGGGAAAGCCCATGAGCAGGATCGAACTGCTGACCTCATTCTTACCAAGAATGTGCTCTACCATCTGAGCTACATGGGCCTGGGCCAAAACACGGACAAAGCTAGTCGAGGCGATTTGATGCCCAGGGTGGGAGTCGAACCCACACGGGAGTTACCCCAACGGTTTTTGAGACCGTCGTGTCTGCCATTCCACCACCTGGGCAATAGGAATTGTGAGCAAAGGCAATAAATTATTGGCTTGCTCGATTTGACTGGATTAGAAAGGTGCGCAAGGAGGGATTTGAACCCTCACACCTTTTGGGTACTACGCCCTGAACGTAGCGCGTCTGCCGTTCCGCCACTTGCGCCCGATGCCACGTTATGATACCAGACCGAGGCTGTTTTTGCAACCATTTTTGGTGCGGAAGGCGGGAGTCGAACCCGCACGGATTGCTCCAATTGATTTTAAGTCAATCGTGTCTGCCATTCCACCACTCCCGCCTGACCTATCAGCTTTACTTAGTATACCTAAAACTAGCCCTCTTCGCAAGACAGGCAACAAGATTTTCAGGCCGAATGCACAAACGAGTTCTGGCCTATCCTCCCAGGTTTGGACTTTGCACTTGCCCTGTTTCGGAAGCGCGTTCTATTGTTGCAAAAACTGGCCAAATGAGTTATATTCTAACAATAATTCAACAGTTGCAAAGGTTTTACAGCCTGGAATTGGAGCCTTAGAGACTCGCCAAACTTGAGGTTTACTCTTGCTCCCAGGTATTGGGAAACCTTGCTGAGAAACCCTGCGATTTTTGAGAAATGATCTTTCGTTATCTAACCGGGTTTCCAAATTGGGGTAAAGCTGTATAATAGGCTCTACCAGGTTCAGACCGATTGAACATATTTACACAAATAACCCTATTCAGCTATTTATTGTACCCAAATTAGCTGAAAGCCAGAGCGTATAATAAGCGATGGCAAAACTGCATCAAAATGAACGAAACCGCGCTATGAGTATTTGTTAGAGCTTGTTCAGCTAAGGGCATTTCTAGCCCAAGCGAAAAAATGATCAGTTGCCCCGGCTGCGCTGTTTCTATCCTTTCCTCAAACAGAGTGGGGTGACTGCTCCTAGAAGGAGACCGACAATGGCTGTCCTTGATAATAGAGAAACCTCGGCTTCCACTACCGACCTGGATTTACCGCGTACCGACCCCACCTATACGCGGCGCAAGTTTCTACAGTGGGGCATTTACGCTATCGGCGGAGCTACGGCTGTCGCTATTGGCGTACCGACTGCCCTTTATTTTATTAATCCAGCCCTCAAGACTAGCGGTGAAGGCAACCAGGCGATTATCGAATTAGGGTCACTCCAGGACCTCGCTAACCAGACCAAACCGCTCACGGTCGCCAAACCTTATAAGTACCTCGATGGCTTTAAGGAAGAGGAACGTAATAAACAGGTTTTCGTGCGGGCTTTAGTTGCAAACGCCTCGAAAGACACTGATTTCCAGATTTTGGACTCGACCTGCACTCACGCCGGTTGTCCGGTTGCTTACGACCCGCCCAACGCTCCACCCGCCGCTAAGGGCAAATTCTATTGCCCCTGCCACGGCAGTATTTACGATATTAACGGCAAAAACCTGGTGGTTGCTCCGGCACCTCTGGCCCAGTATAAGCCAATCATCCGGGACGGTAAGCTGGTCTTTGACGTCTTCCAGCAAATAAGTGCCAAATAAATCAATGATGATGACTCTCTAATACTAGAAGGATTGAGCAATGGCAAACCGCGTTTACGAATGGGTAGACGAACGCACTGGCATAAAACCCGCCCTGGATTATGTCATGTATCGTCGCTTGCCCAAAAGCGTTAACTGGTTTTTTACCCTGGGCAGTGCCAGCCTGACGGTCTTTATTATTCAGGCGGTCAGTGGTGCATTTTTAGCAATGGGTTACACCCCTTCGACTGCTCCGGTCAACCGGCCCGACGGTATCATAAGCAATGAAGCCCTTGAAAGTATTCGTTATACCACCGGCGAAGGTCTGGCAAGCTTTGGCTACTGGGTACGCGGTTTCCATCATTGGGGCGCAAACATGATGGTAATCGTAGTCGTACTCCACATGTTACGGGTCTTTTTTATGGGATCGTACAAATACCCACGGGAATTGACCTGGTTCACCGGCGTATTTATCTTAATTCTGGTGCTGGGCTTCTCCTTTACCGGCTACCTTTTACCCTGGGACAACCGGGCGTACTGGGCTACCCAGGTAGGCGTGCGGATCGGCGGATCGGCTCCGGTGCTGGGAGACTCAATCGCTAACGTTTTGAGAGGTGGCCCGACTCTGGGCGCACAAACCCTCACGCGGTTCTACGCTCTGCACGTCTTGCTCCTACCGGCCTTAATAGCCGGGCTGATCGGCGTGCATCTATTCCTGATCATAAAGATCGGAATCAGTGGAATGCCCAAAGGCAAGAAAAAAGACGAAGCTCCCACCGAACTGTTCGAGAGTTCCAGCCTGAACGGTAAAAAGAGTGGTAAAGCTTTCTTCCCCTACATCATTTTCAAAGACGCCGTGGTATCGGCCCTGGTGGTAGCCTTGGTCGTCCTGGCGACGATCTTCTGGCCGGTGGAAAGCTCTAACCCGGTGGACGCCAATAACCCGGTTTCGACTGTTCAAACCCAGAAAGGTTTGACTATCTTCGAGGTTAATTCTTCTAAAGAACTGGTCACACAGAAAGTCAACGACAAGTTTGAACCGATCAAGGCGGCTAACGGTAACACGACCTACGTTACCCGTGACGGTAAGGAATTCACCAACCTCACCGATAACGATGTACGCACGGTGCAGGTGCAACCACAACCGGAATGGTACTTCCTGTTCTTGTTCCAGTTCCTCAAATACCTGCCAACCGAGGTAAACTTTGGGCTGTTCAGTATCTCCGGCGAAGCTATCGGCGGCATCATCATTCCGACGATCTTGATCGGAGTGCTGTTCTTTGTGCCTTACCTCGACCGGGGTAAGAAGCGCAATCCGCTCAACCGGCCCTGGACTTCGATTGTAATGCTGGCGGTCCTGGCCGGTATCGTCGCCCTGACCGTGGTAGCGATCACCGATTTGAACAAAGCTCAATCGGTTCAGGCCGCACCTGCTCCGGCTGCCGCAGCTCCGACGGCGGGCAGTGATGCAGGCGGCGCGGCGACGGCGGCACCCGGCGGGACAGCGACCACCGCCGCGGCGGGCGGTGCCACGGCGGGCGATTCGGCGGCAGGCTTGAAGGTCTTTCAAGCCAACGGCTGCGGCGGTTGTCACCTCAACAACGGCAAGGTTAAAGGCATCGGCCCGGTGCTGGCGAACACTACCCGCGACGATGCTTACATCCGCAACAACCTCAAGAACGGCAAGGGTGCAATGCCGCCTTACCCTCAGATTCAAGGAGCCGATCTGGACAATCTGGTGGCCTACATCAAGAATTTGAAGTAAGCCCGCTTAGCTTAATCGAGCCAAAAAGCCGGAAGTACGTGAATTACTTTCGGCTTTTTGGCTTCCTGGCTTCGGCTCTTAAAACCTCACTCCAAAAGGCTTTTTTAGGTAGACCCTTGCGCTAAAAGGGACAAATCCAGGATAGCAAAAAGAGACAGACCGGGCGGTCTGTCTATTTTTGCTATCATCTCCTGAAGCTATTGCTTGACAATCTCCACGAAGGAGATTTTATTGTTGGTAGAACCGGCAGCGTTCGAGATCGTCAGCTTACCATCGCTAACCGTGACCGTCTTAGTGCCTTCTAGCCAGTGCGTCGCGTTGGTAGGAGTGCCATTCACGGTCAGCACGCCCTCGACATTCAGCTTGTATACGCTATCGGCGTAAGAAGGGTCGCCCGATAAGACACGCACGCTGTAAGTGCCGTTCGGAACGGCCACCTCCCAGGAAGCGTTCGGGTTGGTCGGCTTTTGCAAATGTAGCAGCGTGTCGTAACGCTGATCAGGCGAGTTAGCCGCATTACGATCTCGGCTGGTGATGGTGTTATCGGCGTTCCAGCCATAGGTGTAACCGTTGCCCTGGTTGCCGTAAACCGCGCCACTATCTACGTGGTAGCCTGCCGGAACCGGCGCGTTGCCCGGCTGAAAGTTAACCTTGAGGTTGAACTTGTTGCCTACCGGGACAGTTGGAGTCGGCGTTGGCGGCGTGGGAGTGCTGGTAGCCGTCGGCGGTACAGGCGTGCTGGTGGCTGTCGGCGGTACGGGTGTATTGGTCGGCGTTGGCGGTGTTGGCGGAGTGTAAGTCAGTTTGTAAATCGTACCGCTGTTGTCGTCCGAAATAAGCAAGCTTCCGGCCTGATCCACGGCCACATCCACCGGGCGACCCCAGACTTCGCCTGTCGCAGGGATGAACCAGCCAGTCACGAGGTCAACCTGAGTACCGGGCAGGCCAGTGGTGCTATTCCAGGGGAAATAAGCAATCTTGTAGCCGGTCTTGGTCGAGCGGTTCCACGATCCGTGTAAACCGGCGACGGCCCCGTTACGATAAGGGGCAGCGAAGCTGGTGTTTTGCAAGAAAGTCAGGCCGAGCGGAGCAGAATGAGCCTGAATACCTTTGCTGATGCGGTCGGCAGTATTACAGTCGAGAGCCTGGCCGTTCTGGTTAAACTCCCAATCCCGGTCGAAAGGCATATTGTCTACTCCGGCGGCGGTATCCGGGTTAGGATTGCAAAAGGGCCAGCCGTAATTGCCGCCATCGCGGACACGGGTAAATTCTTCCGGCGGGTGGTTGTCAATGTAGGCGGTTTCGTAGGCTCCGGTATCCGGGCGGGCGATGTTATCGCGGTTGTTCACTACCACCCACAGGTCGTTTGTACCGGGCGCAAAAGCCAGCCCTTCGGCGTTACGCAAGCCACGAGCATACAGGCGGCGTCCGCTACCATCGGCGTTGTACTGGTAGATCGCCCCGCGCAACGGATCGCTCTGGGTATCCGAGGTGCAAGCGTTGCAGGTCGAAGCAATCGAAAGATAGAGCATGTGGTTCGAGTCGAGGGCGAGGTTCTTCAGTTCGTGACCGTAAGCTCCCTGTAGCTCCGGCGTGCTGCTATCGGGCAGGCCGGAGATAATAACCTGGCGGTCGTGGGCCGTCAGGTCGCCGTTGTTATAAATGTAGCGATTGATCTGGTTTGTTTCCGAAATGTAGAGCCAGGTTGTGGTACCGATAGTGTGGAAGACCAGATCGTGAGGCTTGCGCAGTCCGGTTACGAAGTCCGACACGAACGGGTCGCCGTTGGGGTTGGGCCGCACCAGCAGCACCTTGCCGCCACCCGGTTGCGATACCAGTAAGTCACCATTGGGCGCGATAGCCATAAAACGCGCCCCGGAGATGCGGGCATAAACCGAAATAGCAAAGTTAGGCGGAATATTCAGATAGCGGTCGGAAGCAAAAGGGCCGTTCCGCATACTGGTTGGGACGGTCATTTTGGCCGAGATACTTGCACCGGGTGGATTAGTCTGAGCTTCTACGCCCGCCGTCGGGGTCAGGAAGCCAGACAAGAAAGCCAGGCCCACGAGCAGTAGAGCCAGGCTCAGGCTAACAACATAGCGTTTACGCATCTTTAAAAAAACCTCCTTGGTCATTCCCACATTCTCAAAAAAAAGCCGCACAAATAAGCCCTGTCGTAGCGTCAGGATTAGTGGCCTCGAATAAAGTTATAAGCTGGAATGAGAACAAAACTAAAACGTACCGAAGATGTCACCCGGAAAATACAATTTTGAGCAGTCTAAAATAACCCAATCTTAACAATACCATTGTACCTTTTAATGGTTCCGGCGCAATGGCATATTGGTACGTAGTACCCTAAGTAAAGTACATGAAGAAATATTTAACCTTATATTAAAAAGTTACTATAGAAGCGAAGGCATTTTCTCACCATCTTTTAACTCAGCAGGCCGGGGTAGAAGCTATTCTTTCGTTGACGAAGGGCAGGCGGCGTGATAAGATTCGGCCATGAAGCTTGAAGACGAAATTAAAATTAAGAACGAAAACCAGAACGAAAACCCTGGCCCAACTACCGGCCCGGAGAGTATTAACGCCGGGTTGGAGGAAGACGGGGAAGAGCAGGACGAGGAGCTAGAACAAACTCTGGACAAGCCGGAGCGTCCTCTGCCGGATGGTTTGCGCTACGCTATCTTTGGCGTACTGGTAGTAGCTGTGGTTGGAGTGGTAGCTTTTGGCTATATCGCCCAGAATTCGGTGAAGCCGCCCACCCAGATTGGTACCGGGGCAGACTGCAAAGACCCGGTGAACGAAAACCGTATTCAGGAAACGCTCAAGCAAAACCCGAACGACATTAATACGCTGCTGGACTGGGGTTTTTATAATCTGGACTGCGAAAAAAACTACCCCGCCGCGATAGCGGCCTACAAAGTCGCCGTGCAACTATCCGACCAGGCGGCGGCGACCTCGGCCCAGGACGAGCGGGCCAAGAACCGTCTGCTGGCGCACTCCCGGCTTGGCCTGGCCTACCTCTACAACCGCAATATCAAAGAAGCCCAGGAGCAATTCGCGTTTGTAGCCGAGCAAAATCCTGACGATACTTCGGCTCTTTTCGCGCTGGCAATTTCTTACGAGAAAGATGACCCGGCTAAATACACTTCTATCCTGCAAAAGATCGTCGAAATAGAACCAAATGGTGAACCAGCCCGCCGCGCCCAGGAATTGCTCAACAGCCAGAAGGGGCCGAGCGGCACTCCCACAGTCAAACCCTAAAGGCATCGTCTGGACTATTCATTTAGACACTACTAGACAAGCCGACCGCACCAGAAAAGAGATTACTTGCTTGACCGAGTATATTCAGCCTCAAACCAGCCCTGAAACCGCCGACCTCCCCTCTTCGCCCGCACTCAGGATTGTCGAGGCCCAGGTGCGGGTGCGCTTCGCCGAGACAGACGCGCAGGGAGTGGTCTATCACACCAATTACATTGTGTGGTTCGAGGTCGGGCGAGGCGAGTATAGCCGGGCCGCTGGTTTTCCCTACAAGCAGATCGAGCAAGAAGGCTACGGCCTGGTCGTAACCGATCTGCATATTAAATATTACAGCCCGGCCCGCTACGACGACGAAATGACCATCAAAACCTGGCTCGAACAGATCGGACGAGCCAGTTGCGTCTTTGGCTACCAGATATATAATGAGACCAGCAGCAAATTAGCGGTCGAAGGCTTCACCAAACACGCTGCCGTCACACCTGCCGGTAAACTGGTGCGGCTAAGCCCAAAATTGTACCAGACCCTCGCTGCCGGAGTCGGGCGCGGCCCTGGCCGGTTAACCCTGCCGTCCCGATAACTTAAACCCGCATAGAAACAGGAGAACCGCTATGACCGACCACCTGACCGCCCTCCGCCAGGAATTAAGCCGCGCCGACACTCCTTACGAAGGTCTTTTTGTTACGAAGGCTGAAAACCGGGCTTATCTGAGCGGTTTTACCGGCTCGTTCGGGATGCTCGTAGTTACGGCCACCGAAGCAATTATCTTTACCGACGGGCGATATGTCGCCCAGGCCGAAACGCAAGCTCCCGGTTGGAAAGTCGTTCGCCTGCAACGGCCTTTCGAGCAGAGTATCATCCCGGAACTTAAACGCCTGGGGCTGGCGAAGCTTGGGTTTGAAGGCGAGACGATGAGCTTTAACGAGTTTCGCCACTGGTCGGAAAAGATCAAAGAAACCGAATGGATTCCCACGAGCGGCGTAGTGGCTCGTTTGCGGCAGCGCAAGGATGGGCAAGAAATCGCGGCCATCCGGGAAGCGGTCGAAATCGCCGAACGAGCTTTCGATCAATTGCTAGGGGTGCTTGGAGCGGGAATGACCGAACGCGAAGCCGCCGCCCGGCTTGAGTTTGCTATGCGCGAGTTTGGAGCCGACTCGATTGCTTTTGACACGATTGTAGCCAGTGGGCCACGTGGAGCTTTGCCGCATGGCCGGGCGACCGACAAAAAACTGGAAAAGGGCGAACTGATCACTTTCGACTTCGGAGCGCGGGCCAACGGCTACAATTCCGATATTACCCGAACGGTTTTTCTGGGCGGACAGCCCAGCGACCGCCAGCGATACATTTACGACCTGGTGCTAGAATCGCAGTTGGCCGGAATTGCGGCAGTGCGGCCCGGCGTCAAGGCCAGCAAAGTAGACGCCGCTTCCCGCGCAGTTTTCGAGAAAGCCGGAATGCTCGAATATTACCTGCATAGTACCGGCCACAACCTGGGCCGCGAAGTTCACGAAACCCCTTTTATCGCCTCAACCGATGAGAGTATTCTGGCTCCCGGTATGGTGCTGACCGTGGAACCGGGCCTGTACATCGGAGAGTGGGGCGGCGTGCGGATCGAAGACGATCTGCTAGTGACAGCAGAGGGAGCCGAGGTATTACCGCAGCTACCGAAGGAACTGATCTTGCTGTAAGAGCTTTTAGCAACTAAAATGCCAACTGCTTGTTTACCAAAAGGAGGTTTGCCTTGCCCTGGAATTTAGATGGACAGGCCCCAGATAACAGCCTGAGTGAACGTGATGTTCAAACCACCCGCCTTAAAAATGTCCACTATGTGCAGGGTGGCAACTCCGATGGAATGCCCGTGCTGATGCTGCACGACAACCTGGCTTCTTCGCGCTGGTGGGAAGCCATCCAGGAGATGTTGCCCTACCGCTACGGTAGCATCGCGCTGGATTTGCGCGGTTTTGGCGGCACCGATTACGCCCCGGTCAAAAGCCTGGCCGATTTCGCCGACGACCTGCACGATTTCGTTCTGACGCTGGGCCTGCGCCCGTTCATGCTGGTCGGCTGGGGTATGGGTGGCGGAATTGCGATGCAATACGCCCTGCAACATCCCGACCACCTGACCGCGCTTTGTCTGGTAAATTCGATTTCACCCAAAGGCCACCGCAGCCGAGGCCGCGAGGAAGTCCGCGACGAACTGACCCGCGCCCTCCGCAATCACGATAAGACTGAAATAGCTACTTATTTGCGCCACAATTATTTTTACAATGGTAATTTCCCAATCGGACAGGTTGCCAACCGGGGTGAGGACGGCACCGGCCCAAATGCTAACCCGGCGGTTTTCGATTATATCCTGACCGGGGCGACGCAAGGCCAGGGCTACGAGTCGCCGGAACACGAAGAGCTTTTCGAGGCTTTGCAGCATTTCGATGTCCACCAGGAAGTCGGCCAGGTGGCCATGCCGGTCTTTATGATCACCAGCCAGAACGACAGCGAAATTCGGGAAGAAGAGCGGCGGGAACTGCGCGAGGCTATCGCTAACGACCAGTACACCCGCGACGAGGTAGAACTTTCTTTTTGCGGCCATTCCCCGATGGTCGAAATGCCCGACCAGTTCAGCCAGGCTCTTAATGGCTACGCCGGGCGGTTGAACTTTCAGCACGTGGTCAACCCTAGCACGGTCGAGTCTGCGGCGCGGATGCGGGCCAAAGACGATCAGAGCGGGCAAAGGTTTGGGACTAATCCTACCAGCAGCATTGCTTACGAAAAACCTGAGCCATAAAAAACTCTTCTTTTAACAAACAAGATGAATTTTGATCAAGAACTGGTCAAGCTGACCGAGGAAATAGCGGCTAATCCGCTCGACTACGAGCCATTAGTCGAACGAGGTAATTTGCTGGCGGAAGCCCGGCGTTTCGCCGAGGCAATCAGCGATTACACTGCCGCTATCGAGCTTGCCCCAGATTCGGCTCTGGCTTACGATAATCGCGGGGTGGCCCGGCTTTATCTGCTCGATTATTACCTGGCCCTGGCCGATTTTAGTCAGGCTCTCGTGCTGGACCCGGCTTATTTTTATGCCCTGGCAAATCGCGCTTACGTCTACGCTTTGCTTGAAAAACCGCTCTGGGCGTTGGAAGATGCCCGGCAAGCTCTCCAACTTTGCCCCGAACTCGCCCCTGCTTATGACGTGGTAGGCCAGGCTCAGGCTCAATTGGGTCAGCTTGAACCGGCCCTGGCTGCTTTGACCCAGGCCATGTCGCTCGA
>JBBRBE010000069.1:0-29340 GCA_038206175.1 Chloroflexia bacterium | reverse complement strand
AACCCTTCGTCGAGCGGATTCGAGCGCAAATCGAGGTCGGCTTCTTCCAGCACCCGCATACCCGCCCCCGGAATCGCCCGGCTTACCAGAACTTTAGGCCGGGGCGTCTGCCTCTTGTCTGCACTCATGGAGCTTTCTCCTGGCCTGGTTCGTCTTCGATTAATAAGGGTGGCTTTTCTTCTAATAAGGGTGGCTTTTCTTCGTCCTGGTGAGCAATTTCTCTCAATTCCGTTGTAGCTGTCTCTGCCGCTCGTCTTAAAGTTAAAAAAGCTTCTTTCAAAGACTGCCTGACCGCGCTTTCAGGCTCGGTCAGCAAGAGTGTTTGATATTCTTCCAGAAACTGAACCCGTAAGCGATGGAACAGATGCAAAAAATGCCGCAAGAAACTGAGGCAATCTAGCACAGCTATCTCGATACCGCCAGTTTTAGCATAAAGTGAGGCCGCGTAGTGTTCGACTGACTCTTCTATAAGCTCGGTGGTGATAAAAATATAGTTGGCGATCCTGGTGCCAGAACCATTTAGCTTCTGCAAAGCGCGGTTAATATCTTCGATAGTAACTCGTTTAAACTTCATTTCATAGGCGGTGATAACGTTGTGGTCATCCAGCAGCGTTATTTCAAGATCACCCAACGCCCCGGTTTGCTCATCAGCCGCACTATGGGGTAGAAGGGGTAAAACCCGTTCGCCCAGATTCTCGGAGGCGGCTTTGTAAATAGCCGCCACCACCAGCACCGGCAAGCGACTAGCTTGCTCGCTAAGCAGGTGTTGGCCGATTAACTTTACTATACCCTCGACCGAAAGAGGCATTGCACCGGCCTCTTCATTAGCTCTCAAAGATGCGAGTAAGGCTTCTAGCTGCCGGTAGTTTTGCTCTCGGATCACTACCAGCCATCTCACCGTTTCAGCCAGCAAACTGGATGCATCAATCAACTGCTCATGTACATCGCCCAACAGTCGCAACATCGCTTGATAAAGTTTAGGTGGGCGACCCATCAGATTGACTTCTGGCGTCAGCACAACATTGCGGTTGCGTAGAGCCGGGGTGAGAAAGGCCGTAGTGGAGTTGCAGGGTAAACTATATTTGTTGATGAAGGCTGTAATAAATTGTTCGTCATAACTTCGGCCTGAGTAACTATCGGTCGTGCCAATTTCGGTATAAGGTTTACGAATATCCAGGTCTGAACGGTAAACCTTTGCCAGCGAACAAGCCAGCAGCACTCGCACGCAAGCGCGGTTTTGCTCATTTCTAGCTATCAACTCAATCCGGCCCCTTATGTCAGGGTCTATTATGATTGAGTTTGATAGATTAGCGGTAGCTCTGGCGTAGGCGGCTTCAAGGATTTGACTTGGGGTTGGATTCGCCATAAGGTTTCCTCTTCCGGGTCATAATTTGCCCAAAGCACTTCCTGACGAGGTGTTTTGACCGAGTGGCAAAGTTTCTCCGGTGCTTCAACACAGAGCCAACCCTGATAAAGTTCACTCATAAGCTCGGATTGATAGCTGGATAGAGCTACTTTACCTTTTACAGAGCGTAAGACCTCGGCCAATTCGCGGTGCTGATTATCTGTCATTTCATAAGCGTAAGCGTTTTTATCGCCGCGAGAAGCGTGAGGATAGGGCGGGTCGCAATAAAAAAGTGTTTCGGCACTATCGTACCGCCGGATTACTTCAAGGGCCGGAGCGTGTTCAATTTGCACCCGCAAAAGGCGTTGAGCAATTTCTCCCAGATCCTCCACGCTACCCAGCCAGCGTGAAACGGCTCCGGCCATTCCTGCGCGACTGGTCAAAAGGCAATGCGCCCAGCGTCCTGAACTGGCCTTCTGTGCCAGGCCAGTACGCACCTGCCGCGCCCGCACAAAAAACCTTCGCGCCCGCTCTAGTTCGGCCAGATCGTGAGTAGGTTCCGTTATAGCCAGTTCAAATTCCTCGCGTGAAAAGGAGTCAGACCGATAGCTTCAATTAGAGCTTCTTTCTGATTGCGTAACACTCGAAAGAAATTCACTAATTCACTATCAAGGTCGTTGTAGGTTTCAACCGGAGCGGGTTCTCGGTTGATCAATACTGCCGCCGAACCGCCGAAAGGTTCGCAGTAATGCTGAGTGCGGGGCAACAGCGGCAAAATCCAATCCAGGTGACTGTACTTACCACCGTACCAGCCGAACGCGATCTGTTTACTCATTCTAATTTTCTCAATAAATTGTGTTTGTAAGCATAGCTGAGCAACCTCAAGCTTTGTTCAAACTAAATAAAAGGCTCTTTAGCTTATTTGAATTATTATACCGCATCTTCTAGCCGAACTTCACCCGCCTCCTTTAGCAGCCGCACAATCGTTGGAGTGAGGCCCATAATATCCTCGACCGGGGCAAAGTCGGCGGCGGCGGGGCCGAACACCAGGAGTGGCACCGGGTTGAGGGTATGAAGCCGGGTGCTGAGGTCTTCGACGTTGCCGTGGTCGCTGCAAATCACCAGGCTCGTGTCGGCCTCTTTGTGGCGCAAGACGCCCTCGATCAAGCCGTCTACATCATAGAGGACAGCCTGAGCCTGGGCCATATTCTGAGCGTGTCCGGCAAAATCGGGCAGGTAGCACTCGAACAGCGTCACATCGAAATCTGCCGAGATATGGGCCAGGCGACTACCAGCTTCTATTGGGGTTAGCGGCGGCACTTCTTCGCCCCGCCCGTTGGCATAGCGTCCGGTAATATCCCAGAAAACCGCCGCGCCCCGCTCGTAGTCGGCGGGCATCCGAAAGGGTACGCCCGCCGTCAGGCTCAGCAGCGACCCGACCGAATAGCGTAACTTGCGGTCTTCGATAGCCTGAAAGTAACCCGGCGAATAAAGATTAGCCGAAGTTGCCGTACCGCCGCCTTCTATCACCTGCTTGAATAGACCGCTTTCTTCCAGCAAAATACGCAGAGAACCGTTGGCAAAGCCGGTCAGGTGGCGACCCAGGAAAGCCGGAGCGTTGCGCCCGGTGTACAGAGCCGTCTGCCCCGTCGCACTCTGGGGACGGCCCGGCACGCCTAGCCGCGCATCTACCGGCTTGAGCAGCAGGTCGGGCCGGGCTATTTCGGAACCGGCTAGAAGCGAGCCACCCAACCGAGCGGCCAGGAACGGCATCGGCTCGACCGGCGCAGCGTCGCTCTCACTTTCCGGCGAGTAGGGCGCGAAAGGGTTGTGCGGCCCGGCCTCCGCCAGGCCGATCCCATCCAGGAAAAGGTAGATAAAACGAGGCTTGATAGATTTATTCCCCTTCCTGGGTCAGCAGGCCGTACAGGTCAGGCCGCCGGTTGTAGACCGTATCCGTACCGGGAGCGCGGAGCTTTTCGCGGCTGGCCGAAACCGAAAGCTGGGTGCTGACGGCCATCGCCCGGTGCGGCAGGGCCGGAGCGACGATGACCCCACCGGGGTCTACAATCATCGAGCGACCGCGTTCGCCGCCCTCGTAAACATCCAGGCCAATGACCGGTTCGAGCGGGGTGGCGCACAGCAGGTAAACCCGGTTTTCGGTGGCCCTGGTGCGAGCCAGGTGGGTCAGGTCGAAGCCCTGAGCGTTGGGCAGGGTCGCCCGTGTCGGCCAGAGGATCGCGTCGGCCCCGTGCAGCATCAAGGCGCGGGCCGTTTCGGGGCCGTAGCCGTCCGCGCCCAGCATTACGCCTACTCGTAGCCCGCTCGAACCGGGTAAGCGCACGACCGGCCCTGGTTCGTCGCCACTCGTCCAGCCTCCGCCGTCCTGGGCCGTAAAGTGAGCTTGCCGCCAGAAGCCTAATTCCTGGCCCTGCGCGAAAAGCCGGGCCGTCTTGTAGCGGCGCGAGCCTTCCTGCTCGACAGCGGTTGCCAGGATCGCCACCCCGCTTTGCTTGCTCAGGCTGCGGTAGAAAGGAAACACCAGGTCGCCCCGCCAGGCCGCTTCCTCCACCATGCCCGGCGCGACATCCGGCAGCACCACCAACTCGACGCTCTCGCGTTCGAGTTGCGCCAGCAAAGGCCGGACCGTCTCGCCCATCTCCTGCGTGGTGTCGAAGGGGTGATACTGCGCCACCGCGCCGCGCACCACCGAGCGGGCCGGTACAAGCGGTTCCTGCAAGAGGGCGTGGATCGGTAAATCCTCGGTAGGGGTAGTCAGGGCGGCGTAGAGCGAAGGGCGGCGCGGCGCAGAGGGTTGCGCGGCAGACTTTAACTCGATCTGAGCCAGCACGATCTCCTCGGCGTTGGAGGAACCTTCGGCGACCTTCTGGCCGTTCGGCCCGATAATCGAACTGCGCCCGGCGTAGAGTACCGTGCCACGTTCAAGGCCCACCTTATCCGAAGCGACACACCAGACGCCGTTCTCCCAGGCACGGGTCGCCAGCATGAAATCGGCTTGCGGGTTATGTAAAGCTGTAACGTCGGCTCCATAAGTCACCCAGCAGGTCGGGTCGAGGATGATCTGCGCCCCGGCCAGAGCCAGGCTGCGGGCAATTTCAGGCTGCCGTCCGTCGGCACAAACCATCATGCCGATCCGACCGAGGGCAGTCTGAAAGACCGGGTAGGAAGACCCGGCGCAAAACCAGCGCGAATCAAAGTGCCACAGGAGGCTTTTGGCCGTCCGTCCGATCACCTCGCCATCCGGCCCGATCAGCACCGCCTCGTTGTAAAGCACTGGCTCGACCTGGGCCGGGTCGGACGCGGGGGTAGCCAGGCCCACGCACAGATGCACTCCGTACTGGCGGGCCAGGTCGCCCAGCCGGGGCAAAGGGTCGCCCGGATAAAATTTGGCAAATTCACGGGCGTTACCCAGGACGTATGCCGGATAAGTACATTCAGGCATCACCAGCAGGTCGGGATGATGCTCTTTGATCGCCCGTTCAGCCAGAGCCAGGGCGCGGTCCAGGGCGGTCTGGGCCTGAGTCAGGTCGAGAGCTTCCAATTGTAACACGGCAATTTTGACAGCCACCATAATAGCCTCCCCGGATTTAATTCGATAGATGATACCCCCAAGTATAGAACAAACCAGCCCTGCCGTAAATCAAGGCCGAGCTTGACACGTCTGAGGTCGTCCTCTACTATAGGCGGGTTAACTCTGGGAAGGCCGTAACAAACCGAACCCCTTAAGCATTTCATTTTCAGCCGGTCGTTGGGCCGGAAGTTCCAAATGTAGAGTATTCAAGATCAGTTCAGGTGAGCAAAAAATAGATGGCAGAAATCAAAATACCTTTTAATAAACCCGGCCTGGTCGGGCGAGAAGCTGAATATATGGCGCAAACGCTGGCGTCCGGGCATCTCTCCGGCGACGGCGAATTTACCCGCAAATGTCACGCCCTTTTAGAGCGAGAACTGGGCGCGGCGAAAGTGCTACTGACGACCTCCTGCACCCACGCGCTAGAAATGGCGGCTCTTTTGCTCGACATAAAGCCGGGCGATGAAGTAATCGTGCCGTCCTTCACCTTCGTTTCGACTATCAACGCCTTCGTGTTGCGGGGAGCCAGGCCAGTCTTTGCCGATATTCGGCCCGATACGCTTAACCTGGACGAAACGAAGCTGGAAGAACTGATCACGCCGCGCACACGGGCGGTAGTGCCGGTACATTACGCCGGGATCGGCTGCGAGATGGACGTGGTGCAAGGGTTGGCCCAACGCTACGGCTTTGCCGTGATCGAAGATAACGCCCAGGGCTTGTTCGCCTCTTACAAAGACCAACCGCTCGGTACTTTTGGCGCGATGTCGGCGGTCAGCTTCCACGAGACCAAGAATTTTGTCTGTGGCGAAGGCGGCGCACTCTTTATCAACGAAGCGCACTATGCCGAACGCGCCGAGATCATCCGGGAGAAAGGCACTAATCGCAGCCGCTATTTCCGGGGTCAGGTGGATAAATATACCTGGGTGGACGTCGGTTCGAGCTATTTGCCCGCCGAGGTGCTGGCGGCTTTTCTGTACGCCCAGCTCGAAGCCCGCGACGAAATTACGGCCCGCCGCCGCCGTATTTTCGAGTTTTACGAGCAACATCTGACCGAATGGGCCATCGCCAACGGCGTTCAAGTGCCGACTGTTCCGGCCCACTGTCGCCAGCCCTATCATATGTACTACCTGTTGCTGCCTTCATTGTCCGAGCGACAACGGTTCATTGCTCATCTGCGCGAAGCAGGCATTGCCGCCAATTTTCACTACCTGCCCTTGCACCTTTCCGATATGGGACGGACCTGGGGCTACGGGCCGGGCGATTGCCCTGTCACCGAGGAATTGAGCGACTGCCTGGTGCGCCTGCCCTTCTACAACGACCTGAGCCTGGCCGACCAGGGCCGGGTAGTCGAAGTGGTGCAAAGCTTTGCGACGTCCCAGGTAAGTCAGCCCTTGATTTTAGGCTAGACCAGGAGGAAAATACAGGCTGTGGACGTAAAAGTTGAGCAGAGCGAAAATATTAACATTGTGCATATCAACGGCGATGTGGACGGAGCCTCGGCCTTGCAGGTGCAGGAACGGGTGCTGCCGCTTGCCAAATCCGGCCAACCCATGCTGCTAGACCTGAGCCGGGTTTCGTTTATGTCCAGTGCCGGATTGCGGGTGCTGCTGGGGTTGCGACGGCAACTTTCCGGGCGGGGTGGGCTGGCCCTGACTGGCCTCTCGGCCCAGATTCGGGATACAATGGAGATCACCGGCTTTCTGGAATATTTTCAGATTTTTGGCAGCCTGGAAGAAGGCAAGGCCGCTTTAACCTCAAACTAGGAGGCCGGACTGTGGCCGAGGTCAATCATTTTCTGCCCCCCTTGACCCTGGAGGCAAACCTGGCCGCCCTCGAAACCATCTGGCCCTATCTGGACGAGGCCGCGAGGCAGGCCGGGCTGGACGCTCCGACCGCTTACCGACTTCGGCTGGCCGTAGATGAACTTGTTACAAATGTGGTAGTACACGGCTATGCCGAAGCCGGGCTGAACGGCCCGCTCCGCTTACAGGCAAGCTGGGACGAGAACTGTCTGACCTTGCTACTCGAAGACACCGGCCAGCCCTACGACCCGCGCCAGGCTCCGGCCCCGGATTTATCGCTGCCGCTCGACCGGCGGACTGAGGGCGGGCTGGGAATTTATTTGCTCCTGAAAAACCTGGATGCTTTCGATTATACGCGGGTGGGACAAACCAACCGCAGTTATTTGACCGTTAACAAAACTACTGCCCTGCCAAAACCTATGCTTGATGAAGTTCTTCTCGCACCTGCACCTGCGCCCGGCGATGACCCGACCGATCTGGCCGTAATTGACGGCCTGAACGACCGGGCCTGGCATCTTTTTAATTCCGAACCTGCCGCCGCTCTCGACCTGGCGCAACAGGCTCTGGCTCTGTCCGAAGGGGCGGCCTACGAACGCGGTCTGGCCCAGGCCCGGCTTAACCAGGCGGCGGCTTATTTCGTGCTGTCCGATAACGCCCAGGCGATTGAGGCGGGGGAACAGGCTTTGCAAGCCTTCGTGAGGCTGGCAGACCGGGCGGGCCACCTGGAAGTGCTGGGCGTGCTGGCGGCGGTTTACGGTACCCAGAACGACTACGGGGCGGCGGTAAATTATGGGCTGCAAGCTCTGCAACTGGCCGAAGACCTGGCCGATCAAGCCGCCCTGAGCAAGGTACTCTTTAATCTAGGGGCGGTCTACTCGCTGATGGAGCAGTACGCCACGGCTCTGACCTATCAGCTTCGGGCGGCCCATCTTGAGCGCGACCTGGGCGACGATTCGCACCTGGCCGCTACTTTTACCAGCCTGAGCGAACTTTATCTGAAGTTAGACCAGACCGAACTGGCCCTGAGCTATGGCGTCCGCGCTCTAGCCCTGGCCGGAGCCAGCGATAACCGTTACGTGCAGGCCCATCTCAAACGGCATCTGGGCAGCCTGTATCATATTTTGGGGCAGGACGACGAGAGCCTGGCAAATTTCGAGACGTCCCTGGCGATTTTCGAGAGCCTGGGCAACCGGGTGGGCCTGGCCGAAACGCTTTTGCAACTGGGTAACTTTTATAGCGATACTGCCCACCTGGAAGCGGCCCGCCAGAGCTACGAGCGTTCTCGGCAAATCTGCGAGGAACTGGGAGTGCGCGATTTGCTCTATGGCGTACACGCGGCTTACGCCCGGTTTTACGAAGCGCAGGCGGATTTTGGCCTGGCCTTGCATCACCATAAGCTCTACCACGAAATTAAAAACGAGGTGCTGAGCAGCGAAAACCAGCTTATGATCACGACCATGCAGCTACGCTTCGAGAGCGAGAGAGCGGCGAAAGAGCGCGAAATCTACCGCTTGCGTAACATCGAACTGGTGGCGGCTAACGAGCAAATCGCCAGCCTGAACGAGCAGTTGCGGGCCGAAGTGCGCTCGGTCAAACGAGAACTGGAAATCGGGCGGCAAATCCAGAGCAGTTTCCTACCCGAAGCTTTGCCCGACCTGCCTGGCTGGGAAATTTCAAGCTTTTTCAAGCCCGCCCGCGAGGTTTCGGGCGATTTCTACGATGCTTTTAGCCTTCCCAACGCCCGGTTGGGCTTTGTGATTGCCGACGTGTGCGACAAAGGGGTGGGGGCGGCTTTGTTTATGGCCCTGACCCGTAGCCTCGTGCGGGTGCTGGCTCAACAGGCTTCGCTGCGTTTGTCCTACCAGACGAACGCCAGGGCGCGAGTGCTGGTGGAGTTAGACAATCTGGTGCTACCCGCCGATATATTCGAGGTGTTGAACTCGGTCGGGCTGGCAAATAATTACATCGTCGCCAACCACAGCGAGTCGAATATCTTCGCCACGCTCTTCTTCGGCGTGCTGGATACCCGCACCGGCAGCGTCTACTACGTCAACGGCGGCCACGACGCGCCGATCCATCTGGGGCCAGGCGGGGTCAAAGCCCGCTTACCCCGCACCGGCCCGGCGGTCGGAGCTATCGAAGATGTTCATTACAAGATAGGCCGGGTGCAACTCGAACCGGGCGAAATTCTGCTGGCCTATACCGATGGCATAACCGAGGCCCGCGACGCTTCCGGCACTCTTTTTGGCGAACCGCGCTTCCTGGCCCTCCTGGAAGGCGGGCTACCCGACCCCGCGACAGGGCTTAACGCCCTGCTGAACAGCGTCAGCCAGGCCGTCGAAGCCCACGTCGCCCAGGCCGACCCTTCCGACGATATTACCCTTCTGGCCCTCCGCCGCCTTTAGCCCGTCCCGCCCCTGCTTACGGTAGGGAAGGCTGGTTTACGGTGCAACTACAGGAAAAAGGGCTTTGAGCCACTCCAGATATTCAAGTGCTTCGGGTTTAGCGGTATCCAGGTAACTTTGGGTTATGGCTGCGCCAGGCGGAAGCCCGGAATTTTTCTTCCAGGCTAAATAAGTATGAACCTGGGCTTTAGTCCTGGGAATAGAAACACTCAGGGCTATCGCCTCATCTACACACTTTTGCGGTAATTTCCAGAGTTCATCTTTGGCCGGATCAGGTATGAGATAAGTCAGAAAATCCTCAATAGCACCTGTTAAAGTGTTGTCAGGCATAATCCAGACACCCACGTTGGGTTTTTCGGATTGGGTTAAAATTGTGCCACTTTTATCCGGTTTAGCCGGGACAGCGTAACCTTGCTGGCTTAATTTTTGTTGGAGTTGTCGCCAGCGCAAATTTAAGTCCGTGTCTGCGTCAACCAGAATCCCTAAATTCTCTAAATTACTTTGAAGACTTATTCGTGTACTTAATTCATTGAAAAGGGGGTCAATACCTTTCATATCAATTATGGATATATGTCCGTCTGTTTTCGGTAAACCGCTTTTCTCCCACAGATTGGCTGTAACATAAAGATCATCGCTGCCTTCGACAAGCAAGATGTTTGGTAGCCTCTTATTAGTCATCTCTAGCGAACCTCTATGTCTCTGTCAACAACTATTTCCAGAGCTTTTTCATCCACTAAAACTGCTCGGACTTTATTATCTCGATTTTCCAGACGTATCAGAAGACCTTCCTCTTCGCTTTCGGAACTGGCTTTCTGAAAAGCCCTGATACAATCATCGCTATGCGTAGTGGCAAACACCTGGACATCGAGGCGACGGGCCAGTTCCAGGATTAGTTTCCACAGACCATACAAAACTGTGTAGTGGATACCATTTTCTATTTCGTCTACTAACAAAAACCCTTCTTTAGCATTGACCAACGCCAGCGTAATACCAAGAACTCGATTCATTCCATCGCCCAGGCTTCGCAAAGGGACAGGGGTTTCCTGATTGAGCATTTTTACAATTGTAGAGCTTCTACTTAGTCTATTAGGGTCAGCAACTACGTTTACCCGTTCTACCTGGGCCGAGACTATTTGCAGAGCTTTCGTTACCTCGTTTTCCAGTGGGGTTAGCGCGATATTGGCCCACAACCTATCAATCTCATTCTGGTCGAGACTATTAGCGGGAACTAAAATATTAGACACTTTTTCAGAGCCTATACGTTCCTGATTCGGCGAAGCAGCACGGTCTAGCCGGAAAAGCGTTCGTTGCGACCCATTTTGCACCAGGAGACCTGGAATTGGATTCCCATACAAATCGTAAGCATCTTCGGCGATTTGCTGGAGCTTACGAAGGCCGGTTTCATCTTCTTCTACCGTAAACCAATCTAACTTTAACGAAAGAGTTTGAGCCGGATTGTTAGATGGGCCAATGATGATTTCCTGGGCCGTGCCATTTCTATCCTTACGCCCGTAAAACAAATGCTTGATAGAGGAATATAACGCATCGCTGCTATCTCCATTATCATTTGAGATAAGACTTGATTTATATTCACCGCGTGAAGTAAGAATTTGCTGAATTACTTTTAGAGAACCACGATTGGCGTAGAGCGACAAAGCTTCCAGAACAGAAGATTTACCAACGCTGTTGCGTCCTACGATAAGATTGACGCGACCAAGCTTTTCAATCTGCAAAGCTTGAAAACCGCGAAAATTATGGATTTGAAGGTTTTCTAAATGCAGCTTGCTCATAATTGATCCTTGAAACTCATCTTCTAAAGTAACATGGTTTATGTTCTTATTATAGCATGGTGTCAATTTGGTTCTGCCGCTTAAGGATTTGGACTGTAAGTCATCCGCTATAGCAAACCTGACAGGCAAAACCCCTGGCTGTATAGCTGAATTTGTGTCACCGCGCCAGGTTTTGCCAAAGCTACCGCTCATCCATATAATCGGGGTCGGGGATTAAAAGGAGTCTGGAAAGGTGAGCGTAAGGTTACTATGACACAGGAGGTTACGCGCCAGGAGTTGCTCGAATACCGGCCTAAAGATTGCGCCCGCCTCGTGACGGAAACGAGCAAGGCAGAGGAGGAACGGGGCGAGTTCGAGATTGACCGGGCGCGGATAATTCATAGCGCGGCTTTCCGGCGGCTGCAAGGCAAAACCCAGGTCTTTGTTAGCGGGTCGGGCGATTTCTTTCGCACCCGGCTAACTCATTCGCTGGAAGCGGCCCAGATCGGCAAAGGGCTGGCTCTGCGGCTGGGAGCCAATAGCGAACTGGTCGAAGCTTGCTGCCTGGCGCACGACCTGGGCCATCCTCCCTTCGGGCATACCGGCGAGACGGCCCTGGCCCGCTGTATGGCCCGGCAAGGCGGCTTCGAGGGTAACGCCCAGAACGTCCGTATTCTCACCTACCTTTCCACCAAATTTGCCGACCGCGACGGGCTGAACCTGACCAGAGCCACCCTCGACGGCACGCTCAAATACAAACGACCGTTTTCCTCCGGCCAGGCCAAGTTTTACTACGACGAAGACGCCCCGCTGGTGGTCTGGGCCACCGATGGCGGCTTGCCAGGCGAACGCTCTTTCGAGTGCCAGCTTACCGATTGGGCCGACGAGATCGCTTATTCCGTCCACGACCTCGAAGACGGCATGAAAGCCGGGATGATTTCGAGCAGTCGCCTCCGCAGCGACCGGCACGTGCTGGATAGCCTGGGCCAGGAGCATCTGGGCTGGATTTTAGAACAGGTCGGCTTTGTGGAAGGGCAACCCGGCGAACGCGCTCGTAAAGCCGCCCGCAAAGAGCTAACCTCCCGGCTGATCCACGAATTTGTGACCGCCGCCGAACGCGAAACGACGCCCGAAAGCCTGCAATCTTCGACCGACCGCTACCGCTACCGTTTGCGGGTCGCCCCACTGCAAAAGGCTCGTTGCACCGCGCTCAAGGAAATAATGTTCCGGCTAATTGTCGAGGATGCCCGCGTCGCAACGCTCGAAAACAAGGCCGAACGGATTATCGAAGGATTGTTTGCGGTTTTTTCGGATTTACGGCCTCAGACGGCTTTTCTCTTTCCCGAAGACTTCCGCGACCTGTGGGAAGTGGCCGACGACGCCGGGCGCGTGCGCATTGCCTGCGATTACATCGCCGGGATGACCGACGATTACGCCGAACGAGTCTACGCCCGCCTGTATCTACCCCAGGCTGGCTCGATTTATAGTTTGTAGCAGTTGTGGCAAACCGGGCCTTGCTTTCAGTTATACAGCTTGCGACGTACTGGCCGAATTTAGACCGGGCCGCGCCTTCTGACCGCTCTTTGCCCGGCCAAGTTTCCCGCTACGTTGTATAATAGAGCAGCAAGAAGTGGAAAAGGCGGCGCGGCCAGTCGTCAAAAATTGTATTAGGAGGCAACCAGTGGCGGAAACCGACGAATCGAAAAAAGGCATTTACCCTGAGAAAGAAACTCCCAAAGGCATCTACAAAACACCGGGCGACCAGCGGGCCACTAAACCAATGGTCGCGGTTCACGATAACGATCTAAACCTGGGCTACCAGTTACACGTCGCGGACGCCACCCAGTTAGGCCGGGATGTCACCGTCCTCAAGCAATTACCCGACTCGGCAGGGACGCCCGGTGCGGGTAAAGGCAGCGTGAGCGGTGGGCCAGCCAGCGGCAACTCCGGCGCGAACTACGGGGCCTCCTCCAATAGTGGTGATAATTCGGGGATGCATAGTACCGGCACCAGCAGCAGCACTGGCACTACCACCGACAATCAGGTCGGCACGCGCAACTCCGGCGCGGCGGCTACCGACAGCAATTCTGCCGACGAACGAAAGCAGTAAGATCGTTTAGTTAGAACTATACCCGGTTAGGTAGAATAATAAATTTATAGTAGTGACGGCTTTAGTTAGTCGTCACTATATTTAGGTAGCGGGCAGGCTGAACCTCCTCTCAGGTCTGTCATTACAGATGAAAGTCTTGAAGGGCCAGCTTTTTATTTTTGCTCAAAAACAACTGATTTTCCTATTTCCAAAAACCAATAGTCGGATATAATAAAGTTGCGCGGTATCACGTTTTCAGCCATTTATCTCTACCGGCCTGAGTAGACGCAATCAGAACCGCCCTTCCCAAACTTTCCTATGGCAGTTCGCATAGGCCAACTTTTATCTTTTCTTGAGGTATCTAACGCTTTTTAACATTGCAATAGCAACTTCTACCGAGCCTCACCTATTATAAGCAGTAGGCATTAATGAGTTTTAAGAATAGTTGATTGGCAGGCGTAACTTTCCGCCTGTAAAAATGTTAAAACAGTGTATGCCAGAGCATAAAAGTCCTTTCCAAATAAACGTTAGTATAACGTTAGTTTGATCGTATTTTTGGTAGTATTTTCCGGCTATTAAAATATTAAACCCAGATAAATAGACCCTAGTTAAGGAGCATGATCGGTGAGTAGAGTGTTGCGTAAACCTTTCTTCCGCCTGATGGCGGTGGTTAGCTTGCTGATGCTAGTCAATGTCAGCACCCTGGAAGCTCTGGCCCAGACTACCGGCCCGGCCAATAGTCCGGCCCAGGCGGTCAAGCTACCCGCCAATTCCCCCAACCCGGACAAAGTTTTCTTTGCCGATTACGGACAATTCGTGGCAAATCCTTTGCTCAATTACTGGCGGCGCAACGGTCGCTTCGAGCGGTTTGGTGCGCCAATCTCGCGGCAGCAAGTGCTGGCGGATGGTTCGGTAGTGCAGTATTTCCAGAAAGTAGCCCTGGGTTATTTTCCTAATCTGGTCGGCACAGGCTGGGAGCTACGGCCTTTTGGGGCCGGAAGGGTCTACTTCCAATCGCTACCTCAGCCAACCCGTGACGCCGGGCCGTTTGGCTGGCTACAACCTCTGCCTAACACTCCCAACCGCCTGTACTTCCCCGAAACGGGCCATACGCTGGGGGCGGGTTTTCTCGACCTCTATAATAAAACCGGCGGGCTATTTATGTGGGGATACCCTCTCAGCGAGGAATTTACCCTGACTAAAGCCGATGGCAGCACTTACGTCTCGCAACTTTTCGAGCTAGGCCGCATGCTCTGGACACCCACCGGGGGAGCCTCGCCCGACCCGACTTTTGGCAGCGAAATGGCCGTCAACAACCGGGCCGAGGTTGCGCCGGAAGTTAACCTGCCCGCCGTGGCCGGTGGCCCTACCATCCCTAATTACAACACTAACGCCTGGGAGCATTGGGTAGACGTCAACCTTTCGTCACAATCCGAAACTTTCTACGAAGGCGACCTGCCGGTGCGGACGAACCTGGTGACGACCGGCAAGCCCGGCCACGAAACCCCCACCGGCACGTTCTACATCAACACGCGCATCTATAACGAACACATGAAAGGCGGGGCAATCGGCACGGATGACTATTACGACCTCGATAACGTGCTGTTTACTCAGTATTTCACTTACCAGGGCCACGCTTTGCACTACGCCTACTGGCGCAGTCGCTTTGGCGTAACCGGCAGTCACGGCTGCGTGAACGAAGACTACGCCTCGGCAGAGTTCGCCTGGAACTGGCTCTTTCTCGGCGCACGGGTCAACATTCACTACTAAATACCGCTCTTTAACGACTGTTCTATCTAAAGAGTCTAAAAAAGGCTAAATAAAAATAGTAGAGGCCAGCCTCTACTATTTTTATTTAGCCTTTTTCTACAGCCGCGCCTTAATCGTTACGGGCGTGTGAGCCGAAGGTTGGGTGTAATTCAGGGTGATCTTGCCCGAATCTTCGTCGCGCTTAAAATACAGGTCAAGCTGACTGTCACCGAGCCGCAAACCTTGCAGGGTTACTTCGCTCAGCCGGTTGAGTAATTTGGGGGCAAGGCTCAGGGTCGAGTTGCGGGCGTCCGGTTCCAGCCCCAGCAGGGCTTGGAGCAAGAGGAAGGGCGTTCCGGCGGCCCAGGCTTGCGGGCTGCAACTGACCGGGTACGCGGCGGGCGCGTGTTCGGTGGTCTGGTTGGCCTCATCTTCGCGGGCAAAACCGCAGTAGAGTTCGGGTAAACGCGCTTCGGGGTAAGTCAGCCCGGCGTCCAAAAGCTGGTCGGCCAGTTGCAGCAGATGCCGCTCGAAGCCGTACCGCCGCAGCCCGGCCAGGATAATCGAATTGTCGTGCGGCCAGACGCTCCCGTTGTGATAGCTCATCGGGTTGTAGGTCGGGTCGAGGTTGCTCATCGTCCTGATCCCCCAACCGCACAGCAAATCGGGCTGCATGAGGCGGTCGGCCACGGCGCCGGCTTTATCCGGCTCCAAAATGCCCGACCACAGGCAGTGACCGGGGTTAGAAGTCAGGCTACGTACCGGCTTTCCGCCCTCGTCCAGAGCCTGATAGAGAAATCCTTCTTCCGGCCACCAGAAATCGCGCTCGAAATTAGCTTTGAGCCGGGCGGCTTTGGTGGTCAGGCGGTCGGCCAGGTCGGTTTGCGCGGCGTTTCCAAACAGGCGCAGCGTCTGGGCCAGCTTGAGCAGCGCGTCGTAATAATAGCCTTGCACCTCCACCAGGGCGATTGGTTGCTGCGGGCGCGGCCCTAATGCGCCACCCATAGATTCGTCGCTATCTTTCCAACCGGGATGCAAAATGCCGCGTTCCGAGCGGCGTTTGAACTTGATATAGCCATCCCCGTCTATTTCGCCCGACTGCTCGGCCCAGGCTAAGGCCCGCTCCACGTTCGGCCAGAGTTCGGCAAATAAAGCTCCGTCGTCCAGCCAGCGCAGCGTTTCGCAAAAGAGCAAGATAAAGAGCAGCGTGCTATCCACCGAGCCATAATACGGGCCGTGAGGCATCTGGCCGCTACGGGTCAGGTCGCCCCGGCGCAATTCGTGCAAGATTTTGCCCGGCTCCATATCGCGCCAGGGGTCGTCCGCCACGGCCTGATAGCTTGCCAGCACCCGCAGAGTATCCACGGCAATCTGCGGGTTGAGCGGCAGCGTTTGCAGCGAAGCAATCAGGCTATCCCGACCAAACAGCGTAAAGTACCAGGGCAACCCTGCCGTCACGACCAGACCGTGGGCTTCTTGCTGCATGAGCGAGCGCAGGTCGAGCGTGGAAGTCTCGAAAAGCTGATTGGTCAGGTAATCGTTACTACGGACGCGAGTGCAGGCTTGCTGCCAGCGCGTGAAAATCTCTCGCGTGCGGACGACTTCGGCCCCGAAGCCTTCGATACTGGCGGGCTTGGCCGGATGCTCAACCGGCGTTTCGTGTCCGCCGGTAGCCTCGTCAGGATCGGGAGTGTGGGCCATCACCCCCGGAAAGAAGCGCAAATCGAGCGTTTGAGAACGGTTTGGTTGCAACTCGAAAGTGTAGTGCAACACCAGTTGCGGGCCGGTCAACTTGTTAACCGGGCTAACCGCTTCGGCTTCTTCCAGGCGGGCGGGTGGGCGAGAGCTTTCGACCCGCAAAAAGCGGCGGTGAATGGCCGGGTTTTGCGGCACAGAGTAAAAAGTCAGAATATGGGGGTCGGAACTTTCGCCCAGGTGGGCAAAGCGGCCTTCAAGTTGATGAATTACCCCGCGCACCTCGAAAATATCGGCGAAATCAGCTTCCAACCGCAGCGCAAGCGTCAGTTGAACCGGGGCGATATGATACGAGGTAAATTCCAGACTTTCGATCAGGCCGTTTCGGATAAAGCGGCGGCGGGTCAGGCCAATCGTATTCGCCAGAGGCTGCGCGGCAATTTCAGGCCGGGCCAGGTACGCGCTACTGAGGCGAAAGGTCGCCGCGATGTTATATTCAACCTGCTGGCTTAACAATTGCGGCGGCTGACCGTCTATCAACAGAGTCAGGCAACTCAGGTAGCGGGTATCCTCGTAATACAAACCGTGACCGCCCATCCCGGTCTGCACTTCCCCTGCGCTGTCACTAACCAGGAAAGTATAATCGTCTTTAAGCGTAATATCAGCCATTTTGCCTTTTCACCTCTACATTTTACTTTTTGCTTTTAACTTTTACTTTGCAATGCTTTTCGCTGTTTCTAAAACAGCATTTTTAGAGCCAGCCGACCAGATGAACTTACAGCCCACGCCCTTATAACAAATAGGGCTGCTCGAAGGTATTATAACCGACGCTACCGTATACTACACCAATCCGACTAGCTGCTTCAGGGCCATTGCAAAGTCCGGGTTTTGCCGCCCTGTCACGCCCTGTCCTGTTCTGTCATTGTCACGTCCTGTCCTGTTCTGTCATTGTCACGTCCTGTCCTGTTCTGTCATTGTCACGTCCTGTCCTGTTCTGTCATTCTGAGCGTAGCGAAGAATCTTCTTGACCTACCTCGATCTGGCCTATTCAAGAAGATTCTTCGCTACGCTCACACCCGTAGGGCGTGACATGAGGCTAGGATCGGACTTTGCAATCGCCCTGCTACCTGCTCTAACTGGCGGGGTTGGAATGTGATAAAATTTGCCTGGATGATTACTCCTGGAAGGCCGGAGACAGACCGGCAAAGCAGAAAGGCTAAACCGAGTGCGAACTAATCATGTAAAGGCAGCCCTGGCCCGTGGCGAAACCACGCTAGGAGCCTGGCTCACCCTCCCCACTTCTTTTTCGGCCCGGCTGATTGCCCGGCAAGGTTTCGATTGGTTGATGATTGACACCGAACACGCCCCGATAGACCTGACCCGCCTGGTCGAGATGGTCGGAGCCGTCGCGGACTCGCACGGCCCCGCTCCGATTGTGCGGGTCGCCTCGAACACTGCCGAGAATATCAAACGCGCCCTCGATAGCGGAGCCTGGGGCGTGCTGGTGCCGATGGTCAATACGGCGGCAGAGGCGCGGGCGGTTGTAATGGCCGCTAAATACCCGCCGCAGGGAGCGCGTAGCATCGGCGGTTTCTTTGCCCCGCTCGGCTTCGACGCGACGCGGGCCGATTATGCGACCCAGGCCAATAGCGAGATTATCGTGGCGATCCAGCTTGAGAGCAAAGAAGCGGTCGAGAATTGCGATGAAATCCTGGCCGTACCGGGGCTTGACCTGGCCTTTGTCGGCCCGAACGACCTGCACGCTTCGCTGGGCCTGGCTCCCCGTAGCGAAAGCGACGAACCGCTTTTCCTCAACGCCCTTGAACGGATCAAGAAAGTCGCCGCCCGCCACAACGTGCCACTTGGTATGTTTACCTCTGGCGGTCAGGCCGCCCGGCAACGGGCCGAGGAAGGCTTTCGCTTTATCTCCGTTACCTCGGATGTAGCCGCCCTCGAAGCCGGTCTAACTACTCATCTGAAAGCCGCCCGTGGTGAAGCATGAGCGAGAACCCGTCGGCAGAACCGGCCCAGGTCGTGACAATTATGACGACCGAGCATTTTACGCTGCAAACAGCCCGTTCAGGCACGATTTCAGATGCTAACGGTCGTTCCAGTCTCTATCTGAGCAGTGTTTCGGGTGTGCTGGTGGCTCTGGCCTTTGTCGGGCAGGTTTCCAATCTCGGAACAGCATTTTACCTGTTTAGTCTGGTACTGTTTCCTTCCCTGTTTTTCCTGGGCCTGGTGACGTTTGTGCGGGTGCTGCAAACGGCTATCGAAGATATGGTCTACGCCCGTGGGATTAATCGCATCCGGCACTATTACACCGAGGTTGCTCCTCAGCTCAAAAAATACTTTATTCTTTCCACTTCGGATGACATGCTGGGAATGCAGCGCAACATGGGTTCTATTATTCCGCGCTTCCAGTTGTACTTTACCAATGCCGGAATGATCGCCGTTATTAACAGCGTAATTGGCGGCGTTTTCTTTGGGCTGCTGCTGGCCTTCTTCTTTTCGACCCTACCGGCCTGGGTTTATATCCTGGTGGGCGCGGTAATTCTGGCAATAAGCGTGGCTTTGCACCAACGGTTTCAGGAGATGCAGTGGACTAAAGCGTATAAAAGCTACCCGGTTGTATTTCCTGGTGAGCAAGATGTTTAGCGATTATCACACTCACACGCTCTACAGCAATCACGGGCAGGGCCACCCCCGCGAACTGGCCGCTTTCGCGGTCGAACGCGGACTGCTTGCGCTGGGCTTTAGCGAACATTTTCCTCTGCCGACAGGTTTTACCGAACCGAGCGGCGGCGGGGCAAATATGCACTGGGATCAGATCGAGCAATATGTCCGCGAAGTGCGCGAAGCACAGGACGAGTGGGGCCACCGGATTAAAATTCTGCTGGGGTACGAGGTAGATTACCTGCCCGCCGTGGACGCCCAGATGCGCCAGAACCTGGCCCGCTGGCCCGCCGATTATCAGGTCGGTTCGATCCACATCGTAGACCGCTTCCGCTCGGATCACGAAAACTGGCTGATTGATTACGACCAGGAGAGTTTTGCCCAGGGGCTAGAGGAAAACGGGGGAGCCGAGGCAGTTTACACCCGCT
This sequence comes from Chloroflexia bacterium, assembly GCA_038206175.1. GTDB lineage: Bacteria > Chloroflexota > Chloroflexia > Chloroheliales > Chloroheliaceae > 54-19. The sequence continues at coordinate 9,790 of JBBRBE010000069.1, read as the reverse complement.
ATTACGCTTTAGTCCGCGAGTTTGCCCAGACCCACGACCACCGCATCGTCGGACACCTCGATTTGATCAAGAAATTTAACCGGGCGGGCCACTTTTTCGAGGCGGACAGCCCCCATTATCTTTCCCAGGTAGAAGCCACCCTGGATGTCCTCAAGGCTACCGACAAGATTATCGAAATAAATACGGCGGGGCTTTTTAAGGAAATCGGCGAGCTTTATCCCTCCGACCGGGTGCTACAAATGTTGCTGCACCGTCGGCTGCCGATCTGCCTCAGTTCGGACGCGCACAAGCCAGAGCAGGTCGCCCGCGAGTTTAGTTCGACCTGGCAAAAGCTGGTTCGGCTGGGCTTCGAGGAACTGACGAACCTGTAGGCGCACTGGTCAGGCTGACCGGCAAGCCTTAAAAGCGGCTCATGCGGGCTTCGATTTCCAGCCGAGCAATCGCGGCGGCATTCTGGGTCATCACGCGCTCGGTCCGAGCGATCACGCCGTCCAACCGAGCGCGCATATGGGGGTAACTCGCTCTGGCCTCGACACATTCAATTAAGAGTTGGGTACAGGAGTTTTGCATTGATTTAAGGCGATTAAGCTGGGACGAAATCGAGTCAGCGACATTGTGAACTATTAACATAGTTTCCAAACCTCCTCTATGAGGCTCTCCCTAAGCCAAATGACACACACTAAGCTTCGTCGGCGTTACTCCTGGCATAAGCTTCACCGGGTCGGGAAGATTACTTATGGTGTAACAAATATTTCAGAAAAGCAAGATACGTACCACCCAAATTGGCTAGGACTTTTGGGGTAAACAAAAAAGCCCTCGCGTTATGCCGGGGCTTTTTAGGAGTAAGCTCGTGAGGGGATAATCCACAGGGTCAAAGATGTTTTATTAAGCGAAAACCGGACGATAGCGAAGACCGCCCGGCTCTACCCGCCTGGGTGCCGTTGGCAAAGAGGCCGGGATACTCCAACAAAGACCCATCAATGGGCCTAAAACAATGCAATTAAATATCAAATAAGGGCGGAATGCTAAGAACATAGGCTACAAGTTAAGGTTCTAGCAAACGTGTCAAGGATACTTCGCGTTCGACCGCCCTGGAATGAATTCCGGGCTGAGTTATCAAAATCGGTTGAAACCGATTGAGGAGGCCTCAAAATAAGCTTCTTGCTGTCGGTTTTAACCGACATCCATAACTCAGCCCGGAATTCATTCCAGGGCGGTCTGGCCGCATACAAGTTTTGGGCGTCGAGGCTGGGGTCTACCACCCGACACCAGGCTTTAAAACGACGTTTTGGTACTCGACAAGCTCATCAAAACCTTAACTTGTAGCCTATGGGCTAAGAAGAAAGGTATTAGCCCTGTTCACGGGGCTTTGTACTGTTTGACGGTTGCATCACCCCACCCTGTTCGATCTTATGCCTAGCCTGTGGTTTGTAAAGTGGGCTGTGGTCGAACGGATTCACAAACGGCTACACTTACAAACGAACAGGGTGGGGTGATGCAACCGTCAAACAGTACACCATGTCATTCTGAGCGTAGCGAAGAATCTTCTTGACTAAGCAAGATCGGGGTAGCTCAAGAAGATTCTTCGCTTAGATCGAAGGTATTCAAGACCTACTTTAGCGTCGCTCAGAATGACATGACGTGACAGAGGGTAAAACTCGGACTTTGCAATTGCCCTGCCATCCAGATTGGCTAGGACTTTTGGGGTAAACAAAAAAGCCTGGCGTTATGCCGGGGCTTTTTAGGAGTAAGCCGAGCTAATTCTGAGGCTTGCGGAGGTTGCCCTGGCCCTGAGCCTGGCCCTGATTAAAACTACCGCTTCGACTGACCTGGCTCTGCCGCAAACGCTGCCGTTCGGTCGGGTCGAGCATACGGTAATCGTCGGCCTGGATCAGTTGCATGCGGCAAAGCTGGCGGTCGCACAGGCGCGACCTGATCCGCCCGTCTAGCGAGTCTAAATCCTGGTTGGTCGTAATAATCGTGGGCAGTTTAGCGTTGTAGCGGTGGTTTATAATCTGGTAGAGCTTCTCCCGCGCCCAGGGCTTAGAGTTTTCAGTTCCCAGGTCGTCCAGGATCAAAAGCGGCACGTTGCGGATCGTGTCGAACCGCTCATCGTAGCTAGCATCGCTATTGGGGTCGAAAGTCGCCCGCAGGTAGTCCAGCAAATCCGGCACGACCGCGAAATAAAGCGAGATGCGTTTATTCAGGGCATCGTTAGCGATGGCTCCGGCCAGATGGGTTTTGCCGCAACCGTAGCCGCCGATAAACAGCAGCCAGTCGCTTGGGTCGCGGGCAAACTGCAAGGCTGCTTCGTAGGCATCCCGCGTTTTAGGCACACGCGGATTAAAATTCTCGAAGGTCAGATCGCGGAAATGATCGAGGTTGCTGGTCTTTTTAAGGTCGTCGAAAGCTTTCCGCTCTTTACGAGCCATCGTACATTCACACGGAACGAGCTTACCAAAGTTAGCGTCGCCCACCGGGGCTTCCATTCGTAAAAAGCCGCTTCCTTTGCAGAAGGGGCAGGCGTCCTTGTCCACGTAAGGCACAAAATCGTCCAGCGGCAAAGCACTGGCCTGACTCGTAAAATCAGCCAGGCGCACGATTTTGGAGGAGGGCGGACGGGAAACGGCGGAAGGCGAAAGGCTCGTACCCGTGAGCGCGGCCTCGGCCCGGTGCGGTTCCTCGAAATTTAGTGCGGCAGGCGAAGGCACAGCTTCTACCCGCCGATTTTCGGCTCCAAATTTAGCCGGAGCCAGGGGTAGATTGGCCTCACCACCAACGCCCGGCTTACTCGTCCCCTTTAGGCCGGGGTTGGGTAAGGTGGGCATATTTGCCGGTAGTGTATTTGGCAAAGTCAATAGGTCCTCTGGGCCTATCGGACGCGGCAGGTCTTCGCGCCGCCGGGTCGGTCGGCCCGCCTGATGGCGGCGCAACCTTTCCATCTCCAGCCAGACTTGCTCTTCCATCTCTTCCTGTTCGCTGCGAACCGGCCTGGGTCGGTTGGGATTTCGGTCTCGACCGCTCTCGGTCGCCATTTCTTTCTCGTCCATCGTTTGCCCAATTCTCCAAAATTCGGACTATATAAGCCCAGCTTCGCCGGTTATAGTTTACCGCTTCCTCAAAGGCTTCTTCTACCCAGGCCGCCGGGTAGAGCTTTTCGGCCTCGCGCAACCGTTCGCTCAGGATCGGGGTGAGGGAGCCAATGTTCTGTTCGTAGAGAGTGTAAATATCTGGCCGCGACGAGCGTACTCGCCAGCGTTGCTGCTGACGCCACTCCTTGATTTCGGCCAGCGTCTCGCTGCGAACGGCGGCCCCGCTATCCGGGCGGGCCGGAACGTCCGACAAAGGCCGGTCCCAGATGTCCACCCCGTGCAGCAGATTTGTTTCCTCAATCTGAATTTCGCCGCGCTCCAGGCTAGCCAGGAACTCGCGGTTGTTGGCCGTATTGAGCAAGAACCAGGTCACGCTAACCGGCTCAAGGTCGCCTTTAGCTCCTTTATTGCCAAAGAAATCCGGCGGAGGCGGGGCGGCTTCCACCCGTAAAATGCTGCCACGGGCCAGGCACAGTTCGAGAGCTTCCCGCAGATGTTCGAGGGCCGGGCGCGGATCGCCCCCACGCCGCAAGCCAACCAGCAGGTCGTCCGCCTCGGCCAGTTCCCAGTAGCCCACCCACTTCGGATCGCTCCGCTTTTGGCCCGCCAGAAACATCAGGTAGAGCAGCGTTTTTAGCTCGTTAGGATGGTTGATCTGGGGCAAAAGCTGGGTGAAGAAAGAACCGGGTACGCCGGTAAGTCGCCGTTCGCGCTCGGCTCCAGGCCCGGTCGAGCTATCGAACCCTACAAACTTGCGCTGCATGACCCCACTAAATCCCTTTCTCCTACACACCTGAGCCTGTATGCTCAGTAATAGGCAAGTCTTAAAATTATTCCGCTTGCCTGACTACTCTCGCTTCCGCCGCGTCCTGAGCCTCAACTTAACTTAATCTAACTACTTCCGGGACTAACTGCTCCGTCTTACCTGGTTGGCCCTACTTTTTCTTTTCGCTATTCCTTTTTCTTTCGCTTCCAGGCTCTCCCTGGCCTGGCCTGGCCCGCTCTCCTGGGCCGGGCTTTCTTACCGGCCCGGCGTCCGGTACGGTTCGCAATCGGAAAATTTGGTCGTTTTGTGGTGAAAAAAGAGCGGCACGACATCCACCGGGCCGTTACGATGCTTGGCGACGTGGATTTCAGCGATGTTCTTCTTTTCGGTTTCGGGGTTGTAAAGTTCTTCGCGGTAGATAAACATTACAATGTCGGCATCTTGCTCGATTGCACCGCTTTCTCTCAAATCGGAAAGCTGGGGGACGTGGCTCGTGCGGTTTTCGACCGCCCGGCTTAACTGGCTCAAGCAGATTACTGGAATATTAAGTTCACGGGCCAGCCCTTTGAGGTTACGCGAAATCTCCGAGACTTCCTGCACCCGGTTCTCGGTCTTGCTACCGGCCATGAGCTGCAAATAATCTATAATGAGAAGTTCCAGGCCGTACTCGGCGTGGAGACGGCGGGCTTTCGAGCGAAGTTCCTGGATCGTGATACCCGCCGAGTCGTCAATGTAGAGCGGCGCAGTTGCCAGTCGCCCGAAAGCTTTGCTGATGCGATCCCATTCCTCGTTGTCAATGTAGCCCGTCCGTAGCCGATGCGAGTCCACCCCGGTCTCCATCGAAAGCATGCGTTGCACCAGTTGTTCCCGCGACATTTCGAGGCTGAATATTCCTACCGGGCGTTTGTGCTTCATGGCTACATTATAGGCAAAGCCCAGAGCCAGCGAAGTTTTGCCGACGCTGGGCCGGGCCGCCAGAATGATCAAATCGGACTGCTGGAAGCCGCCGGTCAGCTTATCGAGGTCGGAAAAACCGCTCGGAACGCCGACCAGTTCGCCCCGGTGTTCGTGGAGGAACGCCAGGCGGTCGAAATAATCTTCCAGAATGGCCCCGACCTTCACGGCGTCGCGCTTGACGCCCTGTTGCACCACGTCGTAGATCAACTGCTGGGCCTGGTCTACCATATCCTGCGTTTCGAGCCGTTCGTCGAAGCCCAGAGCCGTCACCTGCGCCCCGGCCCCGATCAGGCGGCGCATCACGGCGTAGCGCAGCACGATTTTAGCATAATGTTCGACATGCACCGGGCTGGCCGTCGTTCGCATGAGATTAAGCAGGTAGCTGGCCTTGACCTGCCCTTCGGCTTCGCCCAGGCGTCCCCGGCGGCGTAATTCGTCGCGCAGAGTGACCAGATCGCTGGGAGTGCGCTGCTCGTACAGGTCGAGGACAGCCTCGTAGACCGAAGCACGTTCTTCGCTAAAGAAATCTGCCGGACGCAAGATCGGGGCAATTCTGACGATTGTATCGCGGTCAATCAAAAGTGCGCCGATAACGGCTTCTTCGGCCTCGGCGTTGTGAGGGATCGGCTTTTCACCGGCCAGGCCATTAGCGACCCCAAAGCCAACGTTGGGGTTGACGCCACCACGCCTGCGATTTGTATCGCGTTCGTATGAAGAAGAAGATGATGATGAGGAATTGGCCTGAACAGGCCCGTTGAAAGTTGTTTCGGTTGACATAGCCGGTATCTACCTCACCAGGCGCACTGCGCCGCGTTTGGCCCGACTATCTCAAAAGACCGAATTCCACTAAATGCCTGGCAGATTCAAGTTAGAGTCCGGCCTTGTGAGGCCAGGCCGAGTAGACACAAGCCTAGCTCGAACATGCCTTTTGAAAGGCTGAATCTAAACCTGGAGCAACCAAACCAGACGAAGCAGGAAACTCTGCCGGTGGTTGCTCTGGCACAGGCACTCTGGAAGAAGAATTTGGCGAGTCTTTCTAGGCGTCGGGAACAAAGAAAAACTCGGACAAACCTGCTGACTAAAGTGCGGTTTAACTTGTTAAACGGCCTGACTGGAAGAGCCAGTTACGCCGCTCTGGAAGAACTAGCTTTCTTCGGAATCGGTCTCCGGGCTGCTCTCGACTACCGGGGCAGTCTCGGCAGGGGCGGCTACCTGAGCGTCGAGGTCGGGGCGGGCCGCTTCCGGCTCTCCTTCGGCTTCGACGATCACTTTCACCTTCGGGGCCAGCCGACCGACCAGACGGATCGGTACGTCGTACTCGCCCACGGTGTGAATGTTTTCCTGCATGTCTACCTTGCGCCGGTCAATCTCCTGACCAACTTTGGCAGAAAGTGCTTCGGCAATCTGCGCACTGGTGATCGAACCATAGAGCCGACCCTGCTGACCCACACGGGCGGTCAGGCGGATAGTCTGCTGTTCGATCAAATCGGCCAGCGAACGATTTTCGTCCTCGGCTTTTACCACGCGCTTTTGCTCGGCCACTTTTTGCTGCTCGATTACCTTCACCATACCCGCCGTGGCTGGTTTCGCCAGGCCGCGGGGTAGGAGGAAATTCCGAGCGTAACCGTTCTTTACTTCCTGAATTGTGCCGGATTCACCCAGATGTTGCACATCGGTGGTCAAAATAACCTTCATTTTAAGAAAAAAAGCTCCTTCGGTCTTGGTCTACTGGCCCACGGCTCTGCGGCCCGGCGGGGCCAAAAACGAGCAGGGCGTATCTCTTACTTTGTCATTATTTCGTATTATAGCAGCTATAGCCCGGCGCGTCTAGTCGAAACTGGCTCCTTTTCAAGGTTGCCCTCTTTTATCTGGCCGCTAGACAGCCTCTTGAAGATAAGATAAGATATTCAGGCAACCTCAGATGAATTGTCAGGCGGTAGGCGGTCAGAGATTTAACGGTACAGGTTACAGTTTTAGACTTTACAAAGGTGTAGCGGCTGATTTTATGAACCCTGAACAGCGCGGGACTATTCCGCTCGTCTCCGTAATAATTCCGGCTTATAACGGGGCGGCGACCTTGCCGGATGTACTGGCAGGGCTGGCCCGTCAGACCCTTCCTTCGACCTATTTTGAAGTGATCGTGACCGACGATTGCAGCACCGATACCACCCTGGCCCTGCTGGAAGAATACGCCCGGCAAGCTCCTTTCCGGCTGCAAATCCTGCGGCAAGACCCCAACCGGGGAGCCAGTGCCGCCCGCAACCGGGCTGCCGGGGCCGCCCACGGTCAGTACCTCGTGTTTATTGACGCCGACTGCGTGCCGGACGAACGCTTGCTCCAGGCTCACCTGCAAGCCCAGCAGGAACACCCGGAAGGGGTGGGAGTGGTAGGCCGGATCGTCTGGAGCCAGGAATTCGCCGGTAGCCCGCTGGTCGAATATTACAAGAAGCTTTATTTCCCCAACCAGGGCCAGGACGACCCGGCAAAGGCTCCGGCCCGTGAAAGCGTGCCTTTTACTTACTTTGTCACCTCGAATGCTTCCCTACCGCGTGCGCTTTTTGGCGAGTTGAACGGCTTTGACGAAGATTTCCGCTACCTGTGGGACGATACGGTGCTGGGCTGGCGGCTGCACCAGGCCGGTAAAACCCTCTGGCTCGACCGGCAAGCCCTGGTCTTTCATCACCGGCCTCTTTTGCCGGGCGAGGCGATAGCCCGCTTCCGGCGGCAAGGTCAGGAGGCCATGCGGCTGTTGCACAAATACCCCGAACTGGCCGGAGTTGCCGCCGATCCGGGCGAAATCCTGGCCGACTCCTTTCATCAGGAAGAGCTTTATCGCTTGCTGGCCCGCTACGCCCTCGGTCTGGGCTTTGCCGAAGGCGCGATCCGCTACACCGGCGCGGCAGAACTGGACGACCTGCTGGCCCGGCCCGAATTCGCGGCCAACTTCGCCACCTGGCGCGACGAACGGCTGGAACTCTACCGGGCCGAACTGACCGAACTCAAAGAGAGTCGGGAACATACCCTGGCCTACGTCCGTCACCTGGAAGAAGCTTACGAACGCGAACGGCAACGGCGGTGGAGAGCGCGGTTAGGGCGGCTGGCAGGAAAAATCGGTTTTGGTGACAAAGCGAAAGAAAAATTAAAATAAACAAAAGTTTGGTTGGTTAGTTAGTTGGTTGGTGCCGGAGAAAGGAGCTAAAGTTGAGCCAGGCTATAGCGAGAGACGGTAGAGAAGCCTTGATCGCTACTTACGAGTTGAGCAAGCGGTTTCGAGGAGCGTTAGCGGTAGACCGGGCCGAGTTCTCGGTGATGCCGGGCGACGTTTTCGGCCTGCTGGGGCCAAACGGAGCCGGTAAAACCACGATCATCAGGATGTTGCTGGGGCTGGTAAAACCTTCGGTAGGCCGGGCGGTACTGTTCGGGCAGGACATCGCCAGCCACAAAGCCGATATTTTGCACCGCACTTCGGCTATCGTCGAAGCACCCGCGCTCTATCCCCACCTGGACGGCTGGGATAACTTGCGGGTGATGGCTCTTTCGGCGGGCGTGAACGACCAGCAACGCATGCGCGAAGTTCTCGACCAGATGGGCCTGACCCGCGCCGCCAAGCAAAAATTCCGTACTTATTCGCTCGGTATGAAGCAAAGATTGTGCATCGCGGCGGCTCTTTTGACCAACCCTCAACTGATCATCCTGGACGAACCGACCAACGGCCTCGATCCTGCCGGTATGCGCGACATCCGCGAATTGATCAAGATGCTTTCCGAGCAGGGCCGCACCGTCCTGTTGTCGAGCCACCTGCTCAACGAAGTGCAACAGGTTTGCAACCGGGTCGCCATCATCGAGCGAGGGCGCATTATCGCGCAAGGCGTGGTGGAAGAATTGCTGGCCGCGCATAGCTATGTGCAGTTGCGGGTACATCCAAGCGAGATGGAACGGGCTGTTGGTCTGCTGCGAAGCCTGAACTGGGTGCAAAACCTGCACCAGGAAGGCGATTACCTGGTGGTAGACGGCCAGGCCAACCAGGGCGCGGCCCTCAACCAGACCCTCGGCCAGGGGGGAATTTTCGCCTCGGAAATTATACCCCGCAACCTGTCGCTGGAAGAATATTTCTTGAGTGTCACCGGCCAGAACGCCGTCCAACCTCAGGGCCAGCCCCAAACCAACCCGATGCCGTCTCCCATGCCAATGCCCGGCCCGCCGCCTACTTTCAACAAGGAGAACCCTCATGCTTAGTCTGGTACAGGCGGAAATTATCAAGCAGAGCAAACTCGGCCTGGTTCGGGTGGTCACGGTTGCCCCGCTGGTTGCCAGCCTGCTTATCTCGGCCCTGTTGCTGGTAGTCAAAGCTTTTGGCGGTTCTTTCGGCCCACCGCCCAGCCGTGCGTTTGCCTCTAGCGGGCCGAATGTCAGCTTTGACGGCGTGCTGGGTTCCAGTACCACTATCGTGCTTACCGGCATTGCCAGCCTCTACGCGCTCGGCCTGGTGCTGGTAGCCGGGCTGATCATCACCAACGAGTACAGCTTTAGCACGATCAAGATGCTGGCGACACGCGAACCTTCACGGCCCCGGCTTATCCTGTCGAAGGTTATTTTTATAGCTCTGTACGCCCTGTTGATGATTGCGGTTATATTTGTAAGCTGGTTAATAAATATTCTTGCCCTCAAAATTGTTTACGGGCAATCGCTGGGTCTGGTGGGCGATGAAGGCGCAGGCATCGGCAAAGGCTTGCGCTATCTGGCCTTTAGCTTCCTGAACTACTTCGTCTGGGCAATGCTAGGGCTGGCTTTAGCTTTGCGTTTCAAGTCAATCGTGGCCGCCGTGATTATCTATTTCGTCTATAGCTCGATAGATGGACTTGGTTCGGCCCTGGGAGCCGCCGCTTTGAACGGTCAACTGGGAAACTCTTTTCCCACCTGGCTCGACCCCTTGATCCAGTTTACCAAGTTCATCGCGCCCTTTCTGATTAATACC
>JBBRBE010000068.1:0-29459 GCA_038206175.1 Chloroflexia bacterium | reverse complement strand
AAGTTAATTGTGCTATATTTCATCTTGAGAACCTTTCTAGCTTTGCTTTGGCTTCAACACCTTTAGCATACTAGATTAGGTTCTCTTTTTCTACTTTTTCCGTTTCACCACCTTGCAACCGCCCTGTTTAGCCTTTTGCCTGGCCGCAAAAGCAACCATTCTAACAGGCTTAACGTTGAACCGCTTTGCCAAATTTTCGGCGGCTATATAGACAAACTCGTAATTAAATGGTATATTCAATTTACCTGTAAGTATATCAACTTGTGTAGGCATATTGTTTTTACACATCTTCTCCGCGCCAGTTTGAACTTGCAGAGGTGGCAATAAAACTAGCCCAGGCAGTAAACTTAAGGAGCTATTTTATACTATGCAGATACCTTTATATAAGCAGTTATATACCTCGATCCTCGATGAAATACGAGCCGGTAAATTAAAGAGTGGCGACCGGCTACCGTCAGAGAAAGAATTAGCCGAACAATTCAAAGTAAGCCGGATAACTTCTAAAAAAGCTCTGGAAGACCTGGTGCAAGCCGGTCTGGTCGAGCGGGCGCGAGGTAAAGGTTCCTTTGTGGCCAAAGAGTTGCCTGTACTAAAAGATGGCAATTTCGCCGTCTCGAACCCGGTTCTGGTTGAAGCTGGAATTCCAGCTCAAAGTCAGCCCTCGATTGGCCTGATCCTGGAAGACTTCTCGCCTTCCTACGGCCTAAAACTGCTTAAAGCGGTCGAGAAAGCCTGCTCTGAAAACGATTGTTTCCTGCTTTTCAAGCGCACTTACGGTCGGCGGGAAGAAGAGGAACGGGCCATAAAAGCCTTTCAACAACATGGGGTAGACGGCATTATCGTTTTTCCAGTCCACGGTGATTATTACAACACCAGTTTGTTACGGATGGTTTTAGATGGCTTTCCCCTCGTCACGGTAGACCGCTACCTGAAAGGAATTACCGCTTGTGCGGTTTACACCGATAACCGAAAAGCCGGTCAAGAACTGACTGAGTACCTTTTAGCGCGGGGACATCAACAGATTGGCTTTGTATCGCCTCCCGAAGATAATACCTCAACTATCGAGGAACGTATTCAAGGCTTTGCAGCGGCTTTTATTGAACGAGGCTTGAAGCTGAATCCTCAGCATTCTTTCACCCGGCTTTACAGCACTTTGCCTTCTAGCTTGCCGCTCAGTCAGGTGGAGACAGACCATCAATCTTTGCGTAATTTTGTGATGGAACATCCCGACCTGACGGCTTTTGTGGCTTGCGAATATAATATTGCCGTTATTTTGGTCGAAGTTCTAAACGGGTTGGGTCGAAAAGTACCCGACGATTGTCTGGTCGTGTGTTTTGATTACCCCGACGAGGGTCTTAACCCGCCCCAATTCACCCATATTTTGCAAGACGAAACGGTTATTGGCAAAACAGCAGTTGATTTGATTTTAGCTCAACTTCGGGGCGTGCAAGTTCCTCTGCACACAGTTGTAAATCACCGTCTGGTCGAAAGTCCTTCTTTTCCGGCTACCGTCTTAGAGCCACAACAGGCTTTGCTTCAGAGGTAATAGCAGACCACTTATTTATTGGCTGAGCGAGATTCAAAAAAGCTATTGACATACTGACCAACATGTATTAGTATAAACCTATAGAAACTTTATAATAACATGCTTACTTACATAACAACTTATAAACAATAACCCAAAGCTTCTAGCGTGCAATTCCTTCGGGAGTAGCTCATCGCTATAATAAGCCTGAGTTTGTACCAGCCTTTATTACCGCCGTCAGGCCGACCTCGTAAGCTCCCTTCCAGGAGGTTTATTGTGTCTGCCCGATAATATGAACAGATAAGGTTCTAAACTATGTCTATCGAAAGTCCGACGATACACATTCTACTCAACGAGTTAGAACAAAAATTGCACGCTTATTCGCCCGAACTCGCCCGGATGTTTGCTCAATGCTACCCGAATACTTTGCAAACTACGACCCAGATTCTGGAAGATGGCGAGGTTTTTGTTTTCACTGGCGATATTCCGGCGATGTGGCTGCGCGACTCGACGGCTCAGGTACGGCCTTACATAAATTTAGCCGCCGCCGACCGAGATTTGCAAAAAATCTTTCGGGGCCTCATACGGCGTCAGGCTCGCTATATTCTGATTGACCCTTACGCTAACGCTTTTAACAGCCAGCCTAGCGGCCAGGGACATCAGAGCGACCGAACTTCGGCCAGCAGTCCGTGGGTCTGGGAACGTAAATATGAGCTTGACTCGCTTTGCTATCCCGTGCAACTTTGCCAGGATTACTGGACTGCCACGCAGGATGCTTCGATTTTTGACGAGAATTTGCACGGAATGTTTAGCCGTATAGTCGAGGTCATGTGCCTTGAGCAACAGCACAGCCGTGAATCGAACTATTTCTTCTACCGTCCAGCCGAGGAGTGTTTTTTGCCTTCGGATACCTTGCCTTTCGGCGGTAAAGGAACAACCAGCAATTTTACCGGAATGGTCTGGTCGGGCTTCCGACCGAGTGACGATGCCTGCAAATTTGGCTTTCACATTCCATCTAATATGTTTGCAGCAGTCATACTCGGTTATCTAAGCGACTTTGTGCGACAGTTTTACCAGGATTTTGACCTGGCCGACAAAGCTACTCGCCTTCAAGCTGAAATTCGTTTCGGCATCGAAACCTACGGAATTGTAAATCAGCCAGGATATGGCCCGGTTTATAGCTACGAAACGGATGGCTACGGCAACTTTAACATGATGGATGATGCGAACGTACCCAGTTTACTTTCCGCGCCTTACCTGGGGTTCTGCAAGGCCGACGATCAGCTTTATCAAAACACGCGGGCTTTTGTACTCAGCCGGGCTAACCCATACTATTATGAAGGAAAATACGCCCATGGCATTGGCAGTCCTCATACACCGGAGGGCTATATCTGGCCGATTAGCCTGATTATGCAAGGTCTGACTTCCAATGACCGGGCGGAACAGTCTGCTCTCGTTCAAATGTTAATTGATACGACCGCTGGCACGCACTACATGCACGAAAGCTTTCACCCGGACGACCCAACCAGATTTACCCGGCCCTGGTTTGCCTGGGCCAACAGCCTATTCGGGCAGTTTATACTTAGCTGGCTAGAAAACCCTCTCACCACGGGCTAAAGCTTAGTCCAGTTGTGCCTTCATCTTTTGAGGTGAAGCGGTGTAAAAATAGAAAGGTTAGTTCGAGGATGAGCGATACCAGCCGAAGTCTTCCACAAGAAGTTACCAAAATCAAACCTCGCAAGAATCAATTGAACCGAAGCGATGCCTGGGTCGGCTATCTATTCATCTTGCCTTCGATAATTGGTTTCTCGATTTTTGTGCTTTATCCCATGATTTCGTCAGTTTACTTTGCCCTGACCAAGTGGGACGGCATCACCGATCCTTCTTTTATCGGGCTTAAAAACTTTGAGTACATGTTCACGAAAGACCCGGCGTTCTGGCCGTCCGTAAAGGCGACCCTGATCTTTGTAGTTTTGAGTGTTCCGGCCACGCTGGTGGCCGGACTGCTACTGGCGGTGCTGCTAAACAGGTCAATGCCGGGCGTTAGAATTTTCCGCACTATTTTGTACCTGCCGACTATTCTGCCTTCGGTGGCGGTGCTGGGCCTGTGGAAGTACATGTACCAGCCTCAATTCGGGGTCATTAACGGCGTGTTGGAAGCCCTACATCTTCCGACCAGCCTGTGGTTGGGAGATGAGGTGATGGCAATTCCGGCTATCGTTATCATCGGGTTATGGGGCGTGGGTGGCACAATGATCATTTTCCTGGCCGGTCTGCAAGCCGTACCGCAGGAATTATACGAAGCCGCTCGGATTGATGGAGCCAGTTCGGTAAACTTATTCTGGAACGTCACAATCCCAATGATCAGCCCAATTCTGCTCCTGCAACTCGTCACCCAGATGATCGTGACTTTACAGGCCTTTAACCAACCACGTCTCTTGACCGAAGGCGGGCCAAACAACGCGACCAATTTTTTGATGTACAACATTTACAGCCGGGGTTTTGGTAATCTGGGCAGTTTTCCCGACCTGGGCTACGCCACCGCTCTGATGTGGATTTTGTTCGTCCTGATCCTGTTCGTAACAATTTTCACTTTTCGCTTCTCCAACATCTGGGTCTACAGCGAAAGTAGCGTTGATTAAGCCGGGTAATGCAAATCGCTAGAATTAAGAAGAGGTCGGCAGGTTTTATGAATATTTCCTTGAAAGTCAGACGAGGGCTAAATACCGGTCAAGGGTTTAACCTATCTGTTGGTAACGTTGTTTTGTACATCGTGACGTTACTGCTGTGCGTTACCATGCTTTTTCCGCTCTTTTGGGTCATTACAACTGCCTTGAAGGGCAACAACGATATTTACAAAGTACCGCCAGAATTTATTCCGCGTGAGTTTCACTGGGAAAACTTTCCTAAAAGCTGGGAAGCGATCAATTTTGGTCGCCTGTTGATCAACACGCTGATCATTACCCTGCTTAACGTGGTAGGTCAGGTTGGTAGCTCGATGCTGGTTGGCTATGCGCTGGCGCGGATCCGCTTTCCCGGTCGCAAAATCTGGTTCTACTTATTCATCGGTAGCATGATGTTGCCCGGCATTGTCACGCTAATTCCGTTGTTTCGGTTGTATTTGAACCTCAACTGGTACGATAGCTGGCTGCCGTTGTGGGTTCCCGCTTTCTTTGGCAATCCTTTCTTTATCTTCCTGGCCCGTCAGTATTATCTCTCAATTCCTTACGACCTGGACGAGTCGGCCAAACTGGAAGGCGCCGGTCACTTCGCTATCTTCACCCGGATTATGATCCCGCTTACTACGCCGGTCTGGATTACGATGGCAATCCTGGCTTTTCAGGCCAGTTGGAACGACTATCTCAACCCTTTGATTTACCTGCAATCTCAGGAAAACTGGACTTTATCGCTGGGGGTTGCCACTTTCAAGAGTAGTTTCGCCGGAGTTTCCAACAGCCAGTGGAACCTGTACATGGCAGCGACCTTACTTTACATGCTACCGGCAATATTAGTTTTCTTTCTGGCGCAACGTTACTTTATGGCGGGACTTGGCTCTTTGTCCAGCCGCAGCCAGAAATAAAGGCTCTCTGACCTGACTTCTCTCTCTCGCTTGTCTGGCTGGTTAGCTGATTGCTTTCGTTCAAACAAAAGCGGCCCTAAAAGAGGCCCACCATAATTTCACATCCGAAAGGAGGAATGGCCTCGTTCGCACCGAACGAGCGGGCTGGATTAGTGACACCCTTTTATCAATGCTTTAGGCTGAGTTTAACTTGTATACGAGGAGGATTTGACACATGAAACTGAGGAACGCGTCGAGGACGCCGCTAGTCCTGGTACTGGCGCTGGTGCTTATGTCTATTCTGGCCGCTTGCGGCGATAGTACCGCTACGCCCGGCACTACTGCTACGACTGCCGCCGGGGGAACCGCTACGACTGCTGCCGCCGGTGCTACTGCCGCCGGAAGTACTACGACTGCCGCCGCCACGGGCGGCCAGAAGGTGACTGTAACCTTTATGACCTGGGAGGACAACGATACTAACGCTGCTATTGACAAGGCGATGGAGCTTTTCAGCAAGGCCAATCCTAACATCGAGGTCAAACGCCTGCCTTCACCCAACAGCGATTACGGCCAGAAGTTAAGCACGATGGCACAGGCCAAGCAACTGCCGGACATCTTCTGGACCGGCAACGACACGGAGCAGCAGTTTGGAGCGCAAGGGTTGCTCTACGATTGGGCAACCGCCGCTAACACTAAGACCGATACTTTCGACCTGGGCAAATTCGCGCCGGGCGCAATTGATGTCTGGAAGAGTACCGACGGCAAGCTCTACGGTCTGCCGACGCTGATGAACACGCAAGGTATCTGGTACAACGGCGATATGTTCACGGCTTCTAGCCTGCCGCTACCTAAAACAGGTTGGACTTACCCTGAAGTTCTTAATGCCGCAAAAACCCTGAGCAAGAAAGACGGTAGCAAGACTACTCGCTATGGTCTATGGTCTGGCGACCTGATCAATCCTTTCTCGGCGGCTAACTGTGCTGTTTCGGCGGGTGGCGCGGCCTTCACCGACCGGATTAACGACACGACCAAAGTGACTGCCGACGAGAAATTCAACGATTGCACCAAGTTGATTGCGGACGCCATCCAGGGTGGCTATATTACCCCGCCCGGCTTCCCGAACGACAACAGCACCGAAGGCTTTATCGCCGGACAGATTCCGATGATCTTTGGCGGTCAATGGCTGGCTCCTTCGATCAAGAAGGGTAATCCAGGCTTCAAATACGGCTTTGCGCCGATGCCAATTTCCAAAGATGCGGTTTTTCCGCTTGACTCGGTAGGCGTATCTTCGCCCAAGACAATCAAGAACCCGGAGGCCGTCTGGAAAGTGACGCAATTCCTGGCAAGTACCGCCTGGGAAAGTATTCTGCCGGGTGCGCCGGTTGCGCCCGCCGCTTATGTGCCATCGTCCCAGCCCTACTTCACTACGCTCAAAGCTAACGGCCAGGATTCGGTCGCCGAAACGGTCAACTATGCTTTGCAGTCGCCCAAGAAAATCGGTGTCCGCTTCAATGCAACCTGGGCCAAAAAAGCCGACGATGTTTTGAAGCAGTACAACGACATTTTGTTGGGCAAAACGCCGATTGACTCCGGGGTTAAGACAATGGTGCAGCAGCTTAACGACCTGATTAAGTCTAACTCGTAGTTATCATCCTGGGCCGGATGGGAAGTTCGTCCACAAGGATGAACGTCTCATCCGGCCCATCGTCGCGCTCAAAGGCAGACCAGATCGTATTTTTCCAGGCACAGGAGTTATAATAAGGCTTCCCAGACGTTAGTCGAGGAAAGCTTTATTATTAACTCAGGCTCAGGCGAAAGTGGTTCTGAGCAGTTTGGAACAGAAAGTGAAGAGGTAAAAATGCTTACTGAGCTTGCCACTCTACCGTTGTTAAGCAGCAACGGGCAGTTTCTTTCTAACAGTCCTGACCGCCTGGGCTGGCTCGAACCGAGCGACCCCCGGCAACCTCTGGATCGCTTGCAGGAGCAATACGAGGCTCAGGGTTACTTATGGCTTAAAAGGATACTCGATCCAGCGGCGGTGTTGGCTTTCCGGCGAAGTTATTTCCAGGCTTTCCAAACAAGCGGACTGCTGGCTCCCGGAACTGACCCTGTAGAGGGTCAATATGGCGAAGGCGGGGAAGACCCCGAACTGGTTCACCGCCTGAGCGTCGAGGCCGTTCGCCAGGCCGAGTACGACGCCTTTTGTCGCTCGGAACCGATCCAACGCTTTTACGAAACTTTCCTGGGTGGGCCGGTTTACCTGCACAAACGTAAACTCATGCGCTATACCCGACCGGGCGATCCTCACGCGACCGGGGCGCACTACGATCTGACCTATTTACGCGACGGAACCGACCGGCTTTGCACAAGTTGGATACCGCTTGGCCCCGTGCCGGTAGCGATGGGTGGTCTGGTCTACCTCGAAAACTCGCATCACCTGGGCCGTCAACTCGAACAAACCCTCAAGCAAAACTCGACCAATCTCTTCGGGGAGGACACTCTGCGCGAAGGAGATACTTCTAACACGCTCAAGCGGTCGAATGGCTGGTTATCTACTGACCTGGCAGGTCTGGCCGAGCAAACCGACCGACGCTGGCTGATTGCCGATTACGAGGCTGGCGATATGGTGGTGCATAGCCCTTACACTATCCACGCTTCCACCGATAACGCCGATCCCCTCGGTCGTCTGCGCCTTTCCACCGACATTCGCTACCAGCGTCAAAGCGACCCGATTGATCCGCGCTGGACTAATGATTGGTCGCCCGACGATAACCTGTGAGGGTTGGCCTGACCGGGCCAGCCGAGTTGCGCTGCGTCACGACACTGGCTTTGCCCGGACTTTTAGTTGGGCCTGGCGGACGGATGGCAAAGGGAATTTTTGGTGAACAAAGCTAAAGTCAACCCGAATAAAGGGCGCAACCTCGTTATAGCGGTGGTCGGGCTGCTAGTGATATTGGGTTTAGCCGGTGGAGGTGCGCTCTTGTGGCAAAACAACGGCAGTAGTGAGACTTCGCGCAGTACCGCCACGTCCCCGGCAGTTGCAGAACAGACCGAATATCTGGCCCAGGCAACTGCCGGGATAAAAGCGTTGCAAGAGTGGTATGACCCAAAGTTAGGAACCTGGAATAGTACCGGGTGGTGGAACTCAGCCAACGCCCTTGAAAGTGTAATTGATTACTCTGTCCGCGCCAGGAGCCAGCTTTATACCGAAGTTATCTCGAACACTTTCAAACGTAACAATTTTGCAAAGTTTTTGAATAACTTTTATGACGATGAAGGCTGGTGGGCTTTAGCCTGGCTTAAAGCCTATGATTTGACCAAAGATGTCCGCTATATCGAGGCAGCCCGTATTATCTTCGAGGATATGAAGCAAGCCTGGGATAGTGAAATTTGTGGAGGCGGTATTTTTTGGAGTAAAGAGGCGGGCGGAGGATATACCGGAGGAACCAAGAACGCTATCCCAAATGTGCTTTTCCTGACCCTGGCGGCTCGTTTGCATCTTCGGACGCCGGGAGACGGCGGGCCGGGCAGCTATTTGGAGTGGGCCGAGCGAGAATGGAACTGGTTTAATACGAGCGGTATGCTTAACTCTTCCAACCTGGTTAACGACGGCCTGAATAAAGATTGTCGCAATAACGGCCAGCCTACCTATACCTACAACCAGGGTGTTTTAACCGGAGGTCTGGTAGATTTGTACAAAGCTACAGGCAACCAGGCTTTCCTGGCTAAAGCCCAGGCCATTGCAGATGCGGTTATAAATAGCCCGGAACTGGCTCCTGCTGGAATTCTAAAAGAGCCGTGCGAACCGGATTGCGGTGCAGATGGGCCACAATTTAAGGGCATCTTCATGCGAAATCTAGCTTATCTGGCTGAGGCTACCGGCCAAACCCCGGTCTACCGGGCCTTCCTGGTCAAGAACGCCCGCTCGATCTGGCGGAGTAACCGGAACGAGCTATATCAATTCGGCTTAAGCTGGGCCGGACCTTTCGACTCGCCGGATGCGGCCCGGCAAAGTTCTGCTCTGGATGCCCTAAACGCCGTCCTTTCTTCTTAGAATTTTTTAGGAAGTGGAAGCTCGTTTAGAAAGGCTACCCCTAATCTTTTAGCCTTATTCCTGGTATAAATAAAAAGGCCACGCTTCGATGATAGAAGCGCGGCCTTTTTGAAGTTCAAACCCTACTCTTGCCGTTAGCCCCTAGATAATATCGGCGATCTGGGCCGGGCTATCGGCCACTTTAATGCCGTGGGCTTTGAATGCCGCAATCTTTTCGGCGGCAGTGCCTTCGCCGCCAGTGATGATCGCTCCGGCGTGGCCCATCCGCTTACCCGCAGGGGCAGTCTGTCCGGCGATAAAACCCACGACCGGCTTGGTCACGTGTTCTTTGACATACTCGGCGGCCAGAATTTCAGCGTTACCGCCGATTTCACCCAACATTACGATCTTTTCGGTGGCGGGGTCGTTCTGGAAAAGTTCGAGAACATCAATAAAGCTCGTGCCAATGATCGGGTCGCCGCCGATGCCGACGGCGGTACTCTGGCCCATTCCTTTGAGGGTCAGAGCGTTTACCACCTCGTAAGTGAGCGTGCCGCTCTTGGAAACAACCCCGATATTGCCGGGCATGTGGATAAAGCCGGGCATAATGCCGACTTTTGCCTCGCCAGGGGTGATCACGCCGGGGCAGTTCGGGCCGATCAGCCGCGCTCGTTTCATCTTGACATAGTGGTAGACCGGGATCATATCGCGCACCGGAATACCTTCTGTGATGCAGATGACCAGCCCGATACCGGCGTCTACCGCCTCGATAATCGAGTCGGGGGCGAAGCGGGCTGGGACGTAGATGATCGAAACGTTGGCGCGGGTGGCGGCCACGGCTTCTTTGCAGGTGTTGAAAACCGGCACACCTTCGGCACTCTCGCCGCCGCGTCCGGGGGTAACGCCGCCTACGACCGGCGTACCGTACTCGATCATTGCCCGTGTGTGATAACCGCCCTCGCGCCCGGTGATACCCTGGACGATTAGCCGGGTGTGTTTGTCAACCAGGATGCTCATTATTTGATCTCCTTTGCCACGGCGACCACCTTCTGGGCGGCTTCGGATAAGGTTTCGGCTGATTTCAAGTTGGCGGCTTCCAAAATCTTGCGGCCTTCTTCGCTGTTGGTTCCGACCAGCCGAATTACAATCGGCTTCTCGGTTTTAATCTGCTCCAGGCCCGCGATAATGCCCTTTGCCACGTCGTCACCACGAGTGATGCCGCCAAAGATGTTAAACAGGATCGCTTTCACGTTCGGGTCGGTCAGGATGATCCGCATTGCCGCCGTTACTTTGTCAGCTTTCGCGCCTCCGCCGATGTCCAGGAAGTTAGCCGGTTCGCCGCCGTAAAGTTTCAGGCTGTCCATCGTCGCCATTGCCAGGCCCGCCCCGTTAACCACGCAGCCAATATCGCCATCCAGTTTGACATAAGAAAGACCGGCTTTGCGGGCGTCGTTTTCGGCGGGTTCTTCTTCGCCAAAGTCGCGCAATTCTTCGACATTCTTTTGCCGGTAGAGCGCGTTGTCGTCGAAGACCATCTTGGCGTCCAGAGCCTGCCATTCGCCCTGTTCGGTAATCACCAGCGGGTTAATTTCGAGGATTTCAGCGTCATTTTCTACGAAAGCCCGGTATAACTCTTTTGCAATTGTCACAAAGCCGCCGATTTTATCCGCCGCGATACCCATTCCAAACGCCAGTTCTCGCGCCTGATAATCGCTCAGGCCCAGGAAAGGATCGGCCAGCACGCGGATAATTTTCTCCGGGTCGGTCTTGGCGACTTCCTCGATTTCGATGCCGCCCTCGCTGCTGCCCATCAGCGTTATGCCCTTCGCCGCCCGGTCAATGATCGCGCCCAGGTAAAATTCTTTGGCAATATCGGCGGCTTGCGTCACTAACACCTTCTTGACCGTGCTGCCTTTGATGTCCATTCCCAAAATCGCTTCGGCCTTTGCCTCGGCTTCGTCCGGGGTCTTGGCAAGCTTGACCCCGCCAGCCTTGCCGCGTCCTCCGGCGTGTACCTGGGCTTTTACTACCGTCAGGACGCCAAAGTTTTTGGCTATGTTGCGAGCTTCTTCGGGAGTGGTGGCTACTTCGCCTTTCTGCACCGGAATATTATAGCGGCGCAGAATTTCCTTAGCTTGATACTCGTGTATCTTCATCGCTTCGTTTTTCCTTTTTTTTCAAAAAACTTCACGGAAAGTTAATTTGAGTATAACCTAAAGCCGAAGGCTAGACAAACCTTTTAGGAGTTGAGGAGGATAAGAGCTTGTAATCTTACAAATAGAAGGGGTTTATTCTGGGGACTTAAAGATTACCTGAAAATAACTGCCCAAATACATTTACAAATCTCTCAATCACATCTCGAATTAATTCTTCCCCGACTTCGCCTAGATAACGGGCATTCCGGGCTGAAGGACAAACTGAACCTTCCTGTTGCCGGGCTAGTTAGTCCCAAACCTCATTGCCAACAGCATGTCCCGTATTAACCTCTCCGGCCAGATCATTAGGAGCGAGTGAGTCCAGCATTTCGGTGAGGGTGTAAGTGCGCTTTGCCAGAGCTTCAATAACCAGCTTACCGTCTACAATAGTTTCACGCACCTCGGTATTTTCACCCCAATTAAGCTTCTGGGCAAAATCTTTGGTGATACGAACGCCCAGACTGTTACCCCACTTGCTCACCCGACTGACCACAACAATTACCCTCCCTCTTGAAACCTGTATATACCTGTATACACCTGATTTAATTACAACTGTTTCAGGTTCCCTGTCAACAGGTTTGGTTGCAATCCCAGTAGCTCTAAAAAATTAGGGGTCAGGCTTTGTCTGTAAGTCGCTCCGCATCACGATTTCAAAGGGAGTGTAGCCCTGACTCTCCCAGAACTGCCGACCGCCGGTGTTTTCCACGTCTACTTCAAGCTGCACCCGGCTAACGCCCTGCTCGTGGAACCATTCGTTAGCCGTTTCGAGCAGCTTTTGGGCCGCGCCCTGGCCCCGGTAAGCTTCTTCCACCCACAGGTCGGCGATGTAGCCAAAGCGATGCTGCAAAAACAAAGGTGCTTCGTAGTGAAATGAGGCAATCAGGTAGCCCGCCGCGCTTTCCAGGGTATCCTGGCCGGCTTCATCGAGCGGGTAAGCCATTGCAAACAGGAAATCGTCGCCGCCTCCCGCTCGTTTGACCCAACCTGTGCTGCCTTCTTGCCAGCCCGGTCGGGTTTGCCAATCCGGGTGCAGCGTTGCGTGGAAATCGTACATGCGGGTCATCATGCCGACGAACTCGTTGATCTGGGCAGCTTTTGGGCTTTTATCCAGCCGCACCACTTTGAATTTCCTTTTGTCACTTCTGGCGGCATTTTCGGCCATAAGATGCAAGCTCCCGTTCTTTTCGTTGCCAATTGTGGCTTTGCCTGGACTGAAATCTATTTCAATTCTCTTTATTTCCGACAAGGCCCAGGTTCTTAATCGCTGATGTAGTCTGTCCGCAAACCGAGCGTTTCGGGCGCGTGCAATCGGAGCATCACCTGATTGACTTCTTCGGGCCGTTCCGGGCGGGTCAGCAGTGAAAGAGTGATCATCGTAGCGAACGAGAGCGGTACAGTCCAGATCGCCGGTTGCGCCAGGAGCGTCGCCACGAGCGGATCGACTCCGCGCACCACGCCCCCGCTACCGATAGCCGCGCCGCTTTCGCCCATTAGCATCGTTGAGACAATTGCGGCAGAAGCCAGTAAGCCGCCCAGGAGCATTCCCGCCGCCGCGCCCAGCCTGGTCAAGCCTTTCCACCAGGTTCCAAGCACCAGAAGCGGAAAGAAACTGCTGGCTGCTATCGCAAAAGCCCAGCCCACCAGCATGTTAATATCGAATTTGTCCACGAACAGCCCGACCACGATAGCCGCTCCGCCCGCCAGGATCGCCGCCAGCCTGAAAGCCTGCCGCCGGGTTCGGTTCGAGGCGTGAGGCCGGATCATCTTACCATAGATGTCGTGGGCCAGCGCACCGGCCACGGAAACTAACAGGCCGCTAAAAGTTGACATAAACGCGGCGAAAGCTCCTGCCGCCGTTATTGCACTCAGCACATCGGCCAGCCAGGCGGGTTCGGCTTTCGTGGGTAAACTCAATACCACCGAATCGGTTGCGCCCATCGCGTATAGTTCCGGCGCGTGCGACCGGCCCAACGCCCCGATTATCGGCGGGAACAAATAGAACAGGCCGATCAGGGCTAGCACCAGAAGGGTCGTGCGGCGGGCGTGATGGCCGTCGGTATTGGTGTAGAAGCGCACCAGAATATGCGGCAGCCCGGCAGTGCCGAAAATGATCGCTATAATCAGCGAGTAAGTGTAAAGCAGCGACAGGCCCGGATGCTCGGTGCTGTCGCCGGTCAGAGGGCCGAAAGCGTGGCTCCACAGACTGCCCGGTGGTGCATTCGGAACGGGTTGCCCGGCGGCAAAGGTCAGTCGGAGCGGATCGAGGATCGTCACTTCCCCGGCGGATGCGCGTAAGGTCCGGCCCGCGCCGACCGGCACAGTTTGACCACCCAGACGTAAGCGGCCACCTTCCGGGCTGCTAAATTCGGTCGAGGTCTGGAATTGCAGCCGCGTGCCGGGCAGATAAGCAATGGTCTGGGCAGTTAGAAAGCGCGGCACTTCCGGCCCGGCCTCATTTTCCAGGTGCGAACTGTACGAGCCAAAAATTGCCAGTAGCACAAAAACCGGCACTGCCAGCGCGAACAGCTTTAGCCAGAACTGAAAAGCTTGCACCAGCGTAATGCCCTTCATGCCGCCCAGCACTACGTTCATGGTGATCACTGCGCCGACCAGCACCACACCGACCCAGTAAGGAGTATGCACCACGGTTTGAAGGGTCAGCCCGGCCCCTTTCATTTGCGGCAGCATATAGAAGAAGCCGATTACCATGACAAAGAAAACCGCGATTTTGCGAAGCTGGCGGCTATTAAAACGTCCCTCGGCGTAGTCCGGTATGGTGTAAGCTCCAAAGCGGCGTAATGGCGCGGCCACGAACAGCAACAGGAAGAGATAGCCCGCCGCGTAGCAAACGGGATACCACAGTACGTCGTAGCCGAACTTCATGACCATCCCGGCTACGCCTAGAAAGGAGGCTGCGCTAAGGTACTCGCCACTGATGGCGGCGGCATTCATCATCGGCCCGACCGCCCGGCTTGCCACAAAAAAATCGCTCGTAGTTCGTACTACCCGCGTTGCCAGGAGGCCCAGGCTGGCTGTCGTCGCCACCACCCCAATTATTGCCGCAACTGCTAACCAGTTAATGTTCATAGAGTTAAGACTTTCGCACGGTCAACTGGCAACAAAGACTTGATGCGGCATCCTCCACTTTCAACAAGTTCCAAAAGCGAAAGTCCTAATGCTTTGCGCCGTTCCAGTTCTATAAACTAGCGCAAGCAAAAGGATACTCTACAATGCCACGATAGTACCTAATTACCGTATCGCCATAAGTAGTAATGCCGACCGACATTACCCATTTCGACCTGAAAGGCGGTCGGATTGCTTGGGGTGTAGGTTAACACCCGCCGCTCGAATGCTTGCATCAACACATCTTTGGTCTGTCCACCGACCTTGACTTTAGCCCACCACGCTTCACTAATTGGTAAGCCGGTTGCGTAGTATACAGGGTCAAACAAACGCCCGTTTGAAACTTGACCCGGCCCATCAAAAATTGGGCCAGTTTGATTGAGAAAGCTCCAGAATGGTTGAGCGACGTTGTGGTGAGTGGTTGCCTCGTACACGGCTGTTTTTACCCTGTATTGGGTGTAGATTGGGTTAGGCTGTTGAGGATCATCCAGCACGTGACCGGCCCGATCAACCGAGCGAGTTATGAGAGTCTCTTTGCTCGTATTCTCGGTGGCCTGACCGATCAGGCTCCCGAAAGTCTGGTAGGTTGGGCCGGTCGTATCGTCCGCATCGCCTGCCACTCCAATGGAGGCCGGTTGTCGGCTCTCAAACTGAGCGTCCCCCACTTGCAACTGGCCGGTGACAAGTTCACGTACTAGCAGACCGTTCGTTACAAAGTAGGGGCTGAAGCGGTCGCCTTGTGGGTTCGTGATTTCCATGCGGCTCTTATCCAAATATTGCACCAACCGCTTCCCGCCAGGACTCTGAGCATAAGGTTCTTGTACTCCGGCGGTAAAGGGTTCAGGCCCCCACAAATAACTGCGCGATAATTCGCCGTCGTATATCAAGAAGTCAGTTCTTGCCCACAAAGCTTGAAAGTCGGGGGCCGCAAAGTTGGTAGGTATCTGGGCCAAAGAAGCATTTAGAGAGGTGGCAAATAAAAGCATAGCACCGATGCAACTTATTAAAATATAAAGAAGGCGTTTCACTCGTAGCATAATCTATTTACCTTTCTCTATTTAAGTCTTACTTATCTGTCTACATAAACCAAGCCTGGTGGCACAAAGCGATATGATTACGCTTTCGGCCTACGGGATGTCGGTGGTCAGGCTGTCTGCTTATTTTACCATTTTGGTAAAATCTTCTTCGTATTTTTCGGCAGTCGAGACGAAATAAAAAGACAGCCCCCAGATCGCCGGATAGATCAAAATTCCCAGCACCAG
Source organism: Chloroflexia bacterium (assembly GCA_038206175.1). Lineage (GTDB taxonomy): Bacteria > Chloroflexota > Chloroflexia > Chloroheliales > Chloroheliaceae > 54-19. The sequence continues at coordinate 13,762 of JBBRBE010000068.1, read as the reverse complement.
CCAACCCATGTCGAAGCCGAACAGATTAAAAGCCAGGAGCGAGGGAGCCAGGAAAGCGATCAGGGGCAAGCTGAAAACTACCACCAGAAAGACTACCGCCACACTTAAACTGAGCGCACGCTGCCGCCGGATCAAATCGTCCAGGAAAACCGTGCCGTAGGTTGTTTGCTCAGCTACTTCCTTGAGAGTTTCTTCATCGGCGGTGACGTTTTCGGTCTGTTCCAGGTCAAACAGGGCATCGTCGGCTTCCTCGTCCAGTTCCAGTTCGTCCAGGTTAAACAGAGCTAGTTCTTCGTGCTGTGCGACCGTTCGGCCCGCTTCCCCAACCGGCCCGCCGCGTCTGAGCCTGAAATTGCGGCCTCCCCGCATAGTTTGTTCTCCCTTGAAAATAAAGGAGGCGAACCAGCCCGTCCGGGTTAGTTCGCCCTCTTCTTAAAATCCGCTGTGGCTTATTCTTCCGGGGCAGGTGCAGCAGCCCCCACCGGCGAACCCGGTCTGGCCGCTCCGACCAATACCCCGCTCGAACCAACTTCGGCTCCCACGCCGGTTTCGGCCCGGAAGTGCATTTCCGGGTACTTGTGGCTGGAAGAAGTTTCTTTGCTGAAGAAAGTAAAGACGAACGCGCTCAGGAAGCCCGCCGGAATTGAAACGATACCGGGATTTTCAAGCTGGAAAGGCGCATCGGCTCCCAGGATGAAGCTCTTGCTGATGATAATCAGGAAAAGCGAGGCAAACAAGCCTCCCAGAAGGCCCCCAACTGTACCCGCCGTATTAAAGCGTTTCCAGAACAGGCTAAACACTATTACCGGCAGGTTGGCACTGGCAGCCACGGCAAAGGCCAGAGCCACCAGCACGGCAGCGTTCGCGCCCGGCATAGCAATCGCCAGCAGGATAGCAATACCACCGACCACGAAGGAAGTTATGCGGGCAACCAGGATTTGCTCACCCGGCTTTTCCTGACCGTTTTTGATGATATTGAGCCATACATCGTGAGCGAAAGCAGTCGAGGCCGTAATGGTCAGACCCGCTACCACCGCCAGGATCGTGGCAAAGGCGACCGAGGCGATGAAGGCGTAGAAGAGTTCACCGCCAATCGTATCGGCCAGTAGTGGCGCGGCTAGATTTGAGTCGGCTTTGAAGACACCGGTGGTGGCGTCTACCGCGCCAATGTTAGCCGCGCCAACCAGAATTGCCGCTCCAAAACCCAGGAAAGTCGTCATTACATAGAAGCCGCCGATCAACACCATTGCCCAGACCACGCTCTTACGAGCCTCGACTGCATCCGGCACGGTGTAGAAGCGCACCAGGATGTGCGGCAACCCGGCAGTTCCCAGGATCAAGGCCATTCCCAGCGAGATCAAGTCCAGCGCACCCCAGCGTTCCTGGGTGTTCGGATAGCGACCGCCCGGCTTCATAAAGTCGGTCGGCGCACCGGCAATCGTGCTGGCCGGGTAAGCATTTTGCAACGGCGCATCCAGCTTGACAGTCCGGTTGGCCGGGGCCGCGGCAAAGGCTTTGATCGTCTGCCCGTTGATGGTCAGTTTAGGCTTCTGGGACAAACCGTTTGTCACGCCCGGCACGGTCTTGTCCAGCCTGATCGCTTTATCACCCGCTACTGCCGCCGCCGCGACGATGTAACTACCGCCTTTATCATCCGTGACCGCCGCCCCTTTTGCGACATCGGCGGTAAGCGGGTCGGGTAGAGTAATCGTCCAGGGCGCATTATTAGTTACAGCCGTGGCAGTCCGTATCTCGTTAGTACCGCCGTCCACCCCGATCTTGATCGGTTTATTGACCGCCGCACTCGCTCCGCCGGTTCCAGATGAAAGGGTAACTTCGGTGGCTCCGGCGGCGGCGGCAGCACTCAGTTTGCCGGTTTCAACCTGGGTGGTCTGCTCGAAGAATTTGCCGATGTTGAAATTGAATTGAGCCAGTACCATAATACTCAACACAATCGTTCCGGCAATGAGCAAAAGAGCTTTGATAATCTGTACCCAGGTCGTGGCAACCATTCCACCGAAGACTACGTACACCAACATCACGATCCCAACAATAGTCACGGCCAGGCTGCGGTCGAGCTTGAGCAAGAGCGTAATAACCGAACCGGCTCCGACCATCTGGGCGATCATGTAGAAGGTCGTGACGGTCAGGGTCGAGAGGGCGGCAGCGGCCCGCACCGGCTTGGCTTGCATGCGGTAAGCCAGCACGTCCGCCATTGTGTACTTGCCCAGGTTCCGCAGTGGCTCGGCCACGATCAAAAGTACGGTCAGGTAGGCTACCAGCCAGCCGACCGAGTACATAAAGCCGTCGTAGCCCTGCGTACTGATGATTCCGGCGATCCCCAGGAAGGAGGCCGCACTCATATAGTCGCCTGCTACGGCAATTCCGTTTTGCCAGCCCTTGATCGAGCGACCGGCGGCGAAATATTCGGAAGCGGTTTTAGACCGTTTGCTGGCCCAATAGGTAATACCGAGGGTCAGGGCGACGAAGGAGGCAAAGAATATGATCGCGATTACGCTTGGGTCTTTGGAAGTGGCGGCACTGGCCGCGACTACACTTAGAAGCTGGCTGTGCATTAGCGACCGTCCTTTCGAGCCTGATTGGTGTTGAAGTTCGTCACTAGCCCTACAATCCTGGCAATCATCCGATCCATCTTGGGCGCGAAAGCCAGCAGATAAATGAAGGCCAGTATCCAGGCCATCACGAACTGCGATAGAGCGAAAAGATAAGCCAGGCTAAAGCCGCTAAAGAGCCGGGTATCCATAAAGCCAGGTGTGCCGTCGGTGTTAGTGCCAAAGAAGCCGACCAGCACTGGCAGGGCAAAGTAATAGATCATAAAGAAGATCGTGGCGGGTACGATAAAGCGAATCTTAGAGCGTTCCAGAGCCTTGAACTCCGGCCCGTTTTCAATCTCTTCGTAGAGCCGCTCCGACACTTCGGGGGATGCCCCTACTGACGACCTGTTTCCTACCGGCGGAGTTTTTCCCCGGTCAAGCGTATCGGCCATGTTTTTTCCTCCTTGAAAAAGCGTTGAGGTACTTTTCCTCGACCCACTAGCTATGGACAGCATGTTCCCAAAATCGAGTCGTAAAGGCACTCTTGAAAGGGCTAATTTAACTTCTACGAAAAACTTTTGTGCAAAAAGAACGGCGTCTTATTTCAATGCCAGGCATGGGCTGAGGCGTAGTATTAGAAATAGCTATGGATTGTATAAGTATATTATAGAAGAAGGGCCGCGAAGTGTAAACAATAGACCGCCCAAAGGTCAAAAAGGCTTTCTTTTTAACCTTGCAGCCCGGCTGAATTGCATTAAGGTTTGGTTAAAGTGCAAGGCACTTCTTTTTTTCAATTACTCCCCGATAACGCCATCAATCGCTTCACGGATAATATCGGCGTGGCCGTTGTGGCGGGCGGTTTCTTCTATCATATGGATTAATATCCAGCGCATCGTAGGGTCGGCCCCAGGCTTATGCGCCAGTTCATCCAGGTTGTTTTCGGCCAGTATCTTACGTGATTCGGCCACGGCTTCTTGAAAAAAGTCCAGGATCGAAGCGGTAGTCTCATCTGGCTCGATCCGCCAGTCGGCATCCGGGTCTTCTTTAGTCCAGGGTACGCTCAGTTGGCGATCCATGAAGACCTTCTGAAACCAATTGCGTTCGACATAAGCCAGGTGTTTGACCAGCCCTAGAAGCGACATACTTGAGACGGTGGGTTTACGCCGCAAATCCTCATCGCTAACGCCACTCAATTTCTGCAATAGAGTAGCCCTGTGATAATCCAAAAAAGCGGCAAGCATTTCTTTTTCCGGGGCCGCCCAGGGCGGGTCTTGCCGGGTAATATTATCCATTTGGCGTTTCCTCTTTTTTGCGCTTAAATGCAAAACACTAGCTCACCCTGATTTTACCACCTCTGAGGCGAGAGGGCTTTATTACTGGTGATCTAAAAAAACCTTGATTGCTAGTCAGGGCGAATGCAAAGTCCGTATGTCACGCCCTCCGGGTCTGAGCGTAGCGAAGAATCTTTTTGACACCGCAAAATTGTGCTTAGTCAAGAAGATTCTTCGCTTAGATTGTCTTTAACCCAGACCTAATATAGTTTTCGCTCAGAATGACACGGGGCAGAACCCGACTTTGTAATCGCCCTCGATTGCTAGTTGACGCTCTTATGTTAATTCTGTAAAATTGTGTTTGTTAAAACCAATTATTGTAAAGGAGGAATGGAATAGTTCTAACAACTTCACCTAAAATCACGAATTACAGTGTATAACAGGAGAATCCTATGAGGCGAGGATTATTGATTGGTTTAGGTTTAGCCTTTGTCCTTGTAGTTGTCGTTGTGAGTATTATAACTACAAATAACAGGTCGTTAAACCAGCTAAGTTTTGCTTCTGCAATTGCACCGACGTTATCAGAGATACATACAAACACACCTACTTCTAACTTTATTATACCCACGCCTAATGCCACCAACATAGCTACGCCCAGCATTACTCCAAATGTTGTCAATAGTATTCTAGGCCCGAAGATTGGAGCAGTTTCCTTAAATTCTAAATACGAAGATCTTCTGAAATTATTTGGAGAACCAAAACTTCGGACTATTGTACACGGAAATGGTAGTCCTCAGTGGGAATACTCGAATGGACTAACCCTTTACCTGGGTGATTTTGACACGACAAAATATTCGGGTAATGTGTGGAGAATCATTGTCGAAGCTCCATTTGATGGGGTGACTACAGAGGGATTGAAATTAGGCGACACCAAAGAGACATTTTGCCGCTTATATGCTAACTTTGGTGTCAAAACTCCACTCTTAGCAAATCAAGTGCAAATAAAAGATGATAAGAATGTTAGCTTGTATATAGATTTTGACAAAGAAGGGAAAGTGAGTGCTATTTCACTTGGTAGAGATTTAATTGGGTAGAATAACTACCGGATAGCCACGGCCAATTCTTTCAGGTTACAGCCAATGGGATGCAAAAGCTATCTCCAGAGGCGTAATTTCTACTGAAGAATAGGAGCTACTTTTTTTCAGACATAACAGACCCCCCGTTCTTCGTTTAGCCTAAAGCTTTGCTAGAACAGGAGGTCTGTTTTGAAGGTCAGGCCCGCGCCTAAACTTCGGATTCGGAATGACGCAGGTTCATTCTCTAAACCCGCTTATCCAGCCTGATTAGGAGCCGCCCCGCTTTCGCGGAAGACTACTACTGGCGTACCGGCTTTGAGCTGGAAAATCAAGCTCGCGTCGTAGTCGGTCGCGTTAACACAGCCGTGACTCTGGGGGTAAGTCCCAAAACGGGCGTGCCAGTACGAGCCGTGAATGGCGTAATCCTGGAAGAAGTAGTTGACATAACGAATATCGTCAATCTTGTAGTAATCGCCGCCAATCGCTTTGTCCGCCGTGCCGCCTTCCATAGTCTGAGATTTAGGGCGGTAGGAGCCATCAATCTTATAGGTTCCGGTCGGGGTGCTGTGGTCTTTGAGGGGGTCGTCGTTGGGAATACCACTGGCAATAAAGGTTTTGTAGATCAAGCGAGTGCCGTCATAAACGCCCAGCATTTGCCTGGTCAGGTCAACCGTCACCCACACTCCGGCGTAAGTCTTAGCCGGAGTCGGCAAGTCCTGCAAGTTCATCTTGCGGACGTAACCGCTATAGACGAACAGGTCGGGCTTTTCGTAGAACTGATACCACAGGTCGTTACCCTTCTCGATTTCTTCGCCCTTGACCGAACGCAACACCTGAACCCGGTTGCCCTTGAAAAGCTTTTGCAGGTAGGGATGGGTGGCCGTGCGTTCCGGGTTGGGAGCATCGGTATTGGGAGCCGTCCGCACGTTCAGCACATCGCCGGTCACTTCGTACCACTGCGGTTGCTGCCCCAGGAAGATATTGGCAATCGGAGTTGAAACCTGCGGTAAACCTTTGGGATAACGCCAGGTGACATAAGCCTGACCGACGTTGCCCATCTCGACCTGAAAGCTTGCCGGGTTCGAGGGTGTATAAGTCAAAAGCCTGCGCTCGAAAGCCTGAAACAGCACGTCGCGGGAAATGCCGCCGACCGTCACTTTTGTCCAGTAAGCCTCGGTTACGGGCAGGCCGGTGCTAAATAGCCAATCGCTGATGGTCGCCTCGCCGTAATCGCCCGAAAGATAAACCTGACCTTTGCGGTTCAAAAACTCCCAGAAAGCCTGGGGAATACCCAGACCGTTTTGCTTGACCGCCAGGTTCGTCTGAACGTCTCCTTTGAACCCCTCTTGCTTGCCCATCCCGGTCGGTAAGAAGCTTGTCACGACAGGCTGGCCGATTTCAAGCGGACGAGGCTGCAAGTAGACCGATCCCAGGCTGGCGTAAGTCGGCCAGGTGTTGGTCGGGTCGCCTGCCACCGGAATGACCGCCGCGCCCCCATCTACAAACAGCTTATCGCCTTCTTGCCGCCGTCCGTTGATCATCTCCACCACCAGGAGGCCGTTCGTAACCTGATTCCTGGTGGGGTTGTTGATCTCCATGCGCGCTTTGTCGAAGTATTGCACCTCACGCTGTCCGCTTGGCGAGTCGGCGTACTTCTCGGTCAGGCTGATCGAATACGGTTGCGGCCCCCAATACCAACTACGGGCGGTTTTGCCACTGGCAATCGGTTGGTCGGTGCGCTCCCAGGTGGCCCGAAAGGAGGAATTGCCAAAAGAAGGGGGTGGGTCGGCAGCCTGGGCTGTGCCGCTGCCGAAAGCGACTACCCCTACCGACAACAAAAACATCAGGGCCAGGGCCAGCCGTAGCCGCCGTTCTCCCTGCTTACTCCGGTTTAACACGCTAGTCTTCATTATACTGATAAACCATCCTACAATTGTTATGTTAAGGCTTGTTAATGCTGCTTCAGGTTAGATTTGTCATACTGCATCTTTGCAATTTTGCTGCCATTGTATCATATTTAGCTTTTAGCAGTCGGCTTCTAGCAGCCCGCAAAAGCCTCGAAAATAAAAGAATTTTACGCTCAAACGTGCTATAATAAAGCTAATTTCAGGGGGTAGGCTCGATTTGAGCGAGCAGCCCGACTCTGTTCGTCCCAAGATGTTAACGCATCACCTACCCTTTTGGTTACTGCCAAAGTTTAAGGCAAGATTAAAAGTAAGACCAAGCTAGAGGAATCCTTTTATGGCCGAGACCGAAATGCACCGCCAGTACAACGGGATCAAAGAGCAGTACCCCGATTCGATCCTGTTCTTCCGGCTGGGAGATTTCTACGAGACCTTCAACGAGGACGCTCAGATTGTTCATCAGGAACTTGGTCTGACCCTGACCCACCGGGCAATGGGTAAGGACCGCGAGATGAAGATACCCATGGCGGGCTTGCCTTATCACGCCCTCGACCGCTACCTGCCCAAGCTGATCGAACGCGGCTACAAAGTTGCAATCTGCGAGCAGATGACCAAACCAGGAGCCAAGCTTGTCCGGCGCGAGGTGATCCGGGTCGTCACGCCCGGCACAGTCCTGGAAGACGAAATGCTGGTCTCGAAGCGCAACAATTTTTTGGCGGCAGTGATCCTGGAAGACCGGGGAGCGGGCCTGGCCTATACCGATATTTCGACCGGCGAGTTCTTCTGTACCCAGCTAAACGAAACCTCGCACGAGGAAGTCCTCAGCGCGGTCAAGACCGAATTGGCCCGGATCACCCCTGCCGAGATGCTGATCCCAGAGCGACCGCACCGGCGCAATCTGCGGCCTGAAACACTTTTCGGGGCGGAGGAGGAAGATTTTCTAGCTCCTTATAAAGCTTTGCTGGCGGTGGGCGAGAACGAGAACCGCAGCCTGACCCCACTTGAAAGCGGCCACTGGAACATCGATCAGGCCGGTCGTACTCTAAAAGAGCATTTCGAGGTAGGTTCGCTCGACCCGTTTGGCTGCGGAGCATTGCCTCTGGCGGTGCGGGCGGCGGGTGCAATCGTGTCCTACCTCAAAGAGACCCAGAAGAGTGCGCTGGCCCGCCTCAATCCGCTCGTGACTTATTCCACCCAGAAGTATATGGCTCTCGATACCCAGACCCGCCGTAACCTCGAATTGAGCGAAAGCCGCCGCAGCGGATCGCGTAAAACCTCGCTCTTTGGCATCCTCGACCAGACGCATACGGCGATGGGTGGGCGGATGTTGCATCGCTGGCTCAACCAACCCCTGCTCGACCTGAACCGGATTATGGCCCGGCAGGAGGCTTTGGCCGCTTTTTACGGCGATACCCGCTTACGCGAGGGCGTGAGGGCTTTGCTAAAAGAGGTGGACGACGTGGAACGGTTCGGGGCGCGGGCGGCTTCCCAGGCGGCCAGTCCCCGCGAAATGCTGGGCCTACGCCAGACGCTCGAACTAATTCCGGCTTTCCAGGCGGCTTTTGCCGAGGCCATACCCGCCGTGCAGGGGGTTTTCCAGTCGCTGCTGGCGCGGCTACACACCTGCCAGGATTTGGTCACGCTGCTGGCCCAGGCTATACCGGACGAACCGCCCGGCAAGAAGTGGACAAGGGGGGCGATCCGGGACGGCTACAGTGCCGAACTCGACCGCCTGCGGAAGATTGCCGCAACGGGCGAAACCTGGGTCGAGGATTTCAAGCGGCGCGAAGTTGCCCGCACCGGTATTTCTAGCCTGAAAGTAGCTTTTAATTCGGTCTTTGGTTACTATATCGAAGTGACCAGTTCTAACCTGGCTAAAATTCCACCGGATTATGTCCGCAAGCAAACGATTGCCAACGGCGAACGCTTTATTACGCCGGAGCTTAAAGATATGGAAACCCAGATTCTTAATGCCCAGGAGCGCATCGAGGAACTGGAACAGGACCTTTTCAAGAGCGTGCTGTCGAACGTGGCCGCTACTATCCCGCAATTGATGGAGGTAGCTAACGCCCTCGCTCACCTGGATGTATTCGCGGCTCTGGCGCAGGTGGCACTCAACAATAATTACTGTCGGCCTACCCTCAACGAAAGTAAGGCTCTGACAATCCGGGGCGGGCGACACCCGGTGGTCGAGCAAGCCAACCCGGAACTGATTTTCGTCCCCAACGACGCCTGTCTTAGCAGCGACGGCGAACAAATCCTGGTGATTACCGGGCCAAATATGGCCGGGAAATCGGTTTACCTGCGACAGGTGGCCGTAATTGTGTTGATGGCTCAGATCGGTTCGTATGTTCCGGCAGAGCGGGCCGAAATCGGCCTGGTAGACCGCATCTTTACTCGCGTAGGGGCGCAGGACGACATCGCTACCGGCCAGTCTACTTTTATGGTCGAGATGGTCGAAACCAGTTTTATTCTTTCGCATGCCACGCCACGATCTCTGGTGATTCTGGATGAGGTCGGGCGCGGCACCAGCACTTACGATGGGCTGGCAATCGCGCAGGCCGTGGTCGAGTACCTGCACAACAATCCAAAATGCGGAGCCAAGACGCTCTTTGCCACCCATTACCACGAACTGATCGAACTGGCAACCGTCTTGCCGCGGGTACGCAACTTTAATATGGCTGTGCGTGAAGAAGGCGGACGGGTTATCTTCATGCGGAAGGTCTTGCCCGGCGGAGCCGACCGCTCCTACGGTATTCACGTAGCTCAACTGGCCGGGCTACCTCGCCCGGTGATCCGTCGCTCGGAAGAATTACTGGAAATCCTCGAACGGGGTAAAACCTCGCCCGAAGGTCAGCTTACACCCGGCGCGGCCCGTAACGGTCGCTCCCAGGGACGAAATGGTTTACCTTCTCCTTCCGCGCAGCTAAACCTCTTTCCTGCCACGCCCACTTCGGTCGTTACCGCCACCCTCGATGCCCCGGCCTTGCCTCTGCTCACGCCCGAAGCGGAACACCCGGCTTTGGCGGCTCTCCGCGCTCTCAAAGTCATGGAACTTTCGCCTCTGGAAGCCATCAACAAGCTCTACGAATTGCAGCAGAAGGCCCGCCAGGAAAGCGACTAGCTCCTATTTTAGCCTCCACTTGCCAGCCTGAATTAGTTAGAGTATAACTTAAGGGTAGGGTTTGGACAGCCTTTAGCCAACTACAATCCAACTAACAACCTAACAACTTAACAACCTAACAATCTAACAATCTAACTCAAATAGAACAGGGACAAACGTTGATGAAATTTGCGGTGCGATTCGCCTGGACATGCGGACTGCTGCTTTTAGCCGCTCTGCTTTTGGGAATAACCCCGCCTGGACGTGCTGCGCCCGCTTCGCTTTATTTCGGGGAGACCGGGCATCGGCTGGACGGCTCTTTTTTGCAATACTGGCAAACCCACGGCGACCTGGCTCAGTTTGGCTACCCGCTTACTCCAGCTTTTTACGAGGGAGCTTACCTCGTGCAGTATTTCGAGCGCAACCGTTTCGAGCTTCACCCTGAAAATGCCGGAACGCCCTACGAAGTGTTGCTGGGCTTGCTGGGTAGCGAACGATTGGCGGCTTCTCGCCTGGCTCTCCCGCCCGAAACGGCCCAACCGGGCGGGCAGTTTTTCCCGGCCACCGGTTATAGCGTGGGAGGAGCTTTTTTGCAATACTGGCAGACCCACGGCGGCCTGGCCCAGTTTGGCTACCCTCGGTCGCCCCAGATGCCGGACGAGGGCCGCACAGTGCAGTATTTCGAGCGGGCGCGGCTGGAGTTGCACCCTGAAAACGCCGGAACACCCTACTACGTTTTGCTAACGCTGCTGGGTTACGACCGCGCCCGCAAGCTCGATCCGGTCTTGCTGACGCCCTGGGCCGCGAATCCGCCGCCTGTCCAGCTTAACATAGAGGGCATACAAAGCGGCGGTTCAGTCGAAGCCCTTACCCGCTTGCGTGTTACAAGCGATACGGCGGGCGAACTGCGTGTGCTGGGAGGCGATAACCGGCAGTACGCGGCTTATGCCGCCTACGCCGGTCAGCCGATTAGCTTGATGGTGGCTGGCGCAGTCGGACGGCAAAGCCTGGTGCTGATGCGGGATGGACAGGTGGCGGCGGCACGCTGGGCCGCCTTCGAGCTAAGGCCGCCTCAGACCGCCATCGTGACCGGCGATCCGGTCTGGGATGGGCTATACGCCAGGGTCAAGGGCTTTTTGGAGAAAGACCTGGCCGTTTACGACTCGCCGCTGGATGGTCGGCCAGTGCGCGGCTATCGTTCGCCGGATACGCCCTTTATCTGGCTGCGCGACCACGTTTACCAGTCCAAAGGCTTTAAATTCTTCGAGCCGGACATGAAGGGCACGTTGGATTATTTCGGCCAGACCCAGCGACCTGACGGCAGTTTCGACGATTATTTCCAGTATTACCGTGGCTACGAAGTTTACAAAGCCCAGATCGAGGTCGAAGCCGACCGCGAGTTTTTGTTTGTCGAGGGGGTCTGGACGGCCTGGCAAGTTACGGGCGACGACGAGTGGCTGCGGGCCAAGTTGCCACTAATGGAACGCGGCCTGGAACATACTTTCAGCGATCCCAAACGCTGGTCAGCCGAGCTTGGGCTGGTCAAGCGGGCTTTTACGATTGATACCTGGGATTTCGAGCAGGGCAGCAGTGGCGACCAGATTCGCCGGAGCCTGGACGACCAGACGCGCTGGAGTATTATGCACGGCGACAATACGGGAGCCTACGCCGCAGCGCGGCGACTGGCCGAGATTGAACGCTATTTTGGTCGCAGCGCGGAAGCCGCCCGGTGGGACGAACGCGCCGTCCGGCTCTTACAGAATTTAAACAAGCTCGCCTGGAACGGCTCTTTCTACACTCATCAAGTTCATCTGACCCCGATTGACCCGACCGGAGTGGACGAAAAGACCCAGCTTAGCCTGTCGAACGCCTATGCCTTGAACCGGGGAACCCTCGACCAATCCCAGGCGGCGGTCCTGTTGCGCACTTATCAGGCCCGGCGGGTGGCTAACGCCAATAAAATCTTCGCCGAATGGTACAGCATTGACCCGCCCTTTCCGCAGGGTTTCGGGCCACCCGGAGAATATGTCAACGGCGGAGTGATGCCGCTTGTCGGCGGGGAACTGGCGCGGGGAGCTTTCGCCTATGGTTTCGAGACTTACGGCGTTGACATCTTGCGGCGTTACTGGGAATTGCTCGACCGCACGGGTGGCTCCTATCTATGGTATCACCCGGATGGCAAACCTGGTATTGGCACCGACGCAACTTTGCCGACCGATGGTTGGGGGTCGGCAGCAATGCTTAACGCCCTGATCGAGGGTTTGGCCGGAGTGGTAGACCAGTCCAGGCTTTACCAGCAAGTCGCCCTTTCGCCACGCTGGGCGGCGGCAGAGTGCAACCAGGGCCGCGTCTCGCTCGTTTATGGTACAAGTGGAGCTTATTTCGCCTACGATTGGCAACGTCACCCTGATGGCAGCCTGAGCCTGGGCTGGGGCGGTGGCAGCACTCGGTCGGTCTCGCTAAGCCTGCTCTTGCCGCCCCAAATAACGAATGTGCGGCAGGTCTGGCTAAATAACGCGCTCGTTCCGTTTAAAGTAGAGAAACTTGAAAACAGTCTCTATCTAAAGGTGGAATTGCCCGGAAGTGGGCAATTAGTGATTACCAGCTAACCAGCCAAGATAAAGAGTTACAGAGGCGGTTCTGGCTAAACCTAATTTTAGTAGTGTATAGGTCAAAACTGTTTCTGCACTATACCGTTTATGGGTAGTTATCAATTAAGCTATTACTGACAACAGCATTGTTATAATTAGTGTATTATTTTATCCACACCTTATTAACTTAGCCCGACCTGATAAAGTAAAAATGAGCTAGAGAGTGTTATTCCAGACACTCTTTTTTGATCCTGTTTTAATTTAGGCTTACTTCAATATGAATTTTCTTATATAGTAGAATCTGGTGCTTTAGGGTATTGCATTTCCAGAATAATATGATATTATTCTGAATATAAACGTGACAACATCATTAGCACGTTTAGCGCAATAATTTATTCTTATATTCGGTCATCGGTTGTAGTTAAAAGAGGTACTTACTATGGCAAAAAAAGGCACTAACGATATTAACGATTATGTAAATGATTACGAAGAAGCCTGGGACGACTATCAGCAGATGGGGCCTTTGTGGGCCGAAATGGTTTTTGGCGACGATTTCGAGGCGATGAAAGCGATTTATGGCCGCAACAACCAGGATGACCAGCATCAGTCCGACAACGACCGCAACGACCGTGGCCGAAAACGCCGCTAAGGATGGTTTCGGGTGCATAAGGCAGGTACAACCAGCCGTTTCTATCAAAGTTATTAACTTAGCTGGTTTTCGTCAGAGGTGTTCCGCTAGAGTCCAACTCTATTCTATGAAATAATTTCCACCTTTTTATCCACAGGGGTAGGTTTTTAGAAGAGGCAACCTTGCACGAGGGTTGCCTCTTTTCTTTGTCCTTTGTCCCAGGTTTTATATCCTTAACTCCCAGACCAGCTGGTGGTAGTCCGGGCCTCAGTAGAATTAGCAAAATCATTTAGATTATTGTAGGTGGGAGGGGTAGTTTCAGTCTGCTCAGGCGGGTCGAGCGGCGGTTGCGCCAGATGCGAGTGACGTCCTCCGGCCCGGCCAATGGCCGACATATGTTCCCGGTCGCGGCTCACACTCTGGCCGCCTTTTCGTCCGGCTTGCCGGGCCTCCTCGGTCGTAAACTGGTGAGCTTTGCCCTTCTGGTGGGCGGCTTGCCCGCCTTTGCGGGCTATCTCACGCTGCCTGGCTTCGTCCATCGAAGCGAAACCTCGCTCACTTTTTGTTTTATCCTCAGTTGGCATAGTTTTCTCCTTCCTGCACCGGACAACGGGCTACTCTGCCCGCTCGTCCT
>JBBRBE010000067.1:0-29666 GCA_038206175.1 Chloroflexia bacterium | reverse complement strand
AGCCTGGCCGACCCGGTGATGGTGACAGACTGCATTGACTTCTTGCACCTCTTGCCCCAGGTCGGCACCTATGTGCTGGTAACGGGTGACAAAGATATGGTGCCGGTGGTACGCCTGGCCCGCCTCCGTGGTCGCCGGGTGGTCGTGATCGGCCCGGACTACGTGGCAAACGTTTTGCAGCAGGTTTCGGACGAATTTATCCCTTATCGCTTCTTGCTGGCTCAGGTAGTGGCTGACCCCTACGCGACTTATTACCAGCCGCAACCGGGCCAGCCGTTCTATCAGGCCGGGCAGTTGCCGCAAGGAGCTTTCCCGCCCCAGGTTCCAGGCCAGCCTGTCCCGCCGCCTCCTCCGGCCCAGCAGCAACCCGCCGCGACCGACCGCCGGGGCCGCCGCATTTCCAACCGACGCGGCCAGCCTTTTGCTACCCAACAGCCTCTCCAGCCTTACAGCCGGGTGATGGCTCCGCCGCCCGGCCAGGCCCAGGTGCCGCCGAATTACTATAATCAGCCTAATCAGCCGCAGCCCGGTGCAACTTACCCGCAGGTTCCGCCCACCCAGACTGATCCTTACAGTCCGCCCGCCGCTTATGGTCAACCGATTCAGCCTCAACCGGGTTATCCTTTGCCCGGTCAGGCTCAGGTTCCCGGCCAGGTGAGCGGTGGTTATACTCCGCCGACCGGTTATGCAACCCCCCAGGCTCCCGTGCAGCCTGTGGCTGCTCCGCCTCCGCCCGCTACGAATGCCGCCAGTAGTCCGGCCCGGCCTTCCTACAGCCCGCCCCAGGCCCCGGCGCATCCTACCGCCTACACTCAGCCTCAGCCCGTAGCGGCCCCTATTCCACAGGTCATGCCAGTGCCGGTTCCGCCTGCCCCTGCTACAATCGTTCCGCCGGAAGCTGCGACTGCGGCCCCGGCCAAGAATGGCGGCTCGGACTTTAACGAAGTCAAGGAAGCGATCCGCACGATCATTGCTCAACGGGCCGCTACGGGCCGGAGCCAGATGCGTGCCCGCGACCTTAAAGAGGAATTGTTAAGGCGCATTCCGAATTTTAGCGAACGCCGCTACGGATTCTCCAAGTTCAAGGCTCTTTTGAACGCGGTCGAGGCTGCCGGTATTTTGCAGATTGACCAATCGGGTCATATTCTGTGGGTGGCCGCACCCGGTACGCCGAGAATGCAGTTCGGGGCCGCCGGAGTGCTGGAAGAGAGCGGTACGGCAGTCCTCGAAACTGACCTGGACGAGGAGGCCGAGAGCGAAGGCGAGGACGAAGCGGACAGTCCGGCAGTCCAGGCCGAGCTCGAAGCTCTCGATGGAGCCGAGGCTTCCAATGACCCCCTGGCCGGGGTTGGCCCTTCCACTGTTGAGCCGGAAGAAGCGACGCTTGCGCCGGAAGAGGACGACGCTCTGCTTGCTCCAACCGTTCGTTCCCTGGAAGAGCGCACTACCAGCCTGGTAGAAGCTCCTATCGGGGCGCATCGGGAGAAGCCGACTCCCGCTCCGGCAGTTCGGGCGCAAACGCCGACCGGCCCGCGTCCGGCTTTGCTCGAACAGCCTTTCTACGAAGATGTGATCGTGCTGATTGACAATTTGCGAGGCCGCAATCGCTGGTTGGGCTACGAGTTGTTGCTCTCGAATGTGCGCGACTACCTGAGCCGCCAGATGCCCGAAAGCGAAGCTAAAATTCAGGCGGGCGTTATCCTGAGCAAACTGCTTAACGACTCGATCATCAAGATGGCCGTCGAGGTACATTCGCGGGGTGCGCGTAAGATGACGGTCAAGGTCGCCCACTTGCAGGACGACAATGCGGCGGTGCGTTATGCCCTGGAAAATTTCAAGGCCCAGCAAGCTCAGGCGCAAGCGGCCCAGGCGGTAGTGGAAGTAGAGGAGCCGTCCGCGGCCCTGACTCTTCCGGCTACTTATGCCGAACCCGCTACGGCTTCTGACGAGGAGGGAACAACTACGCCGCCCGAAAACGTCGGGGCTGCTCCCTTTATCGAGGCTCAACCGGAGCAAACCGCCGTGCAAGAGCTTCTAAGCGGGGAGGCCACTGACGCGGGAACCCCGACCGAGAGCCAGGCCGAGGAAAATAGCAACGCGAGTTACTCGTTTAGCCATTTCACTCGCCAGGCCCGGTCTCAATCCGACCTGACCCCAGACGAGGTGCAAGCCGAAACTTCGACCCAAGCCGAAGGTCAGACCGAGATGCGACTTGACCCGCCGAGCGATAACGCTAACGACAGCGACATTCAGGCCGAAATGCCGGTGGCCGAGAGTGCGGCAGAGGCGGGCGACCTGGGCCAGGAAGCCGACACTTCCTTGAGCCAGGAGTTGCCGCAACCAACGCCGGAGCAATCCGACTATCCGACGGATGGTCAGCCCCAGGCCGAACTCTATGCGCAGGATCAAGGCGAAATTAACAATTCGCTGACGGCCCAGGCGGTAGACGTGGCGGTTGAACCGGAAGCGGGCCTGGAACCCCAAACCGGCGAGCATGTGCACGGTGAACCTGAGCATGCCCCGGAGGGTGAACAGCCTCTTCCGGCAGGTGGTTACTCCAACCCGGCCCAGATGGACGCGCCTGAGCAGGTTGGCGACCAGCCTACCGGTCAGTACGAGCCTCAAGCTTCCGACGAAGGCAAACAATCCGCCGCCGAAACGCTGACGCCGGTATTGGAGCTTGACAGCGAGGAAGTCGAAGAAGTAGAAGAGGTCGAAGGCGAGGTCGAAACCGAGGGTGACGGGATTGCTCCTAAAGCAATCGTGCGTCGCCCGCGTCGCCGTCGGACTCCCCGTGCCGCCAGCAGCGAAGCCGAGGCCGGAGCGGGTAATCCCAGCGAAAGCATGGCCCAGCCTTACGAGCGTCGCCCACGGATGCACCTTAGCCGCCGCCCGAATCATCGCTCCCGCGCCAAATAAAACTCGCTTAGTCACGTCACAATCCTCGAAAAAGCCAGAGACGCTTAGCGTTTCTGGCTTTTTCAAAGACTGACTTTAACTGGAAAAACTAATGACAACTTTTGATATTGGGCATTACCGGCTTTTCAATCAGGGCATAATTGACCCCCCTTTCGAGGAGGTCGGTCAGGTTGTAGCCCACCTGGGTGCGCTTCAAGCCCAGGATTATGCCAGTTCGCTCTGGGCGATTGGTTTGCGCCTCAAAGAGGGAACGCTTGCTCTGGTCGAACAGGCTATTGCGAACCGTTCGATTGTGCGTACCTGGCCCATGCGCGGAACGCTTCATTTCATAGCCGCCGAAGATGTACGCTGGATGCTCAAGCTTCTGACACCCCGCGTCATCTCCAGCACTGCCGCCCGCCAGCGCGAATTAGAAATAGACGATCAGATTTTAGGCCGCAGCAAAGAACTTTTTATCAAAGCTCTGGAAGGCGGTCAACAGTTGACTCGCCCTGAAATGTACGAAGTTCTGGCAAAGGGCGATATTCTTCCGACCGGGCAGCGCGGTATTCATATTATTTCACGGCTGTCTCAGGAAGGTTTGCTGTGTTTTGGCTCCTACCGCGACCGGCAACCTGCCTTCGCGCTACTGGACGAGTGGCTGCCGCCGACGCGGGCCTGGGAACGTGAAGAGAGCCTGGCAAAACTGGCGCAAGTCTATTTCACCGGCCACGGCCCGGCTACGCTGCCAGATTTCGAGAGATGGGCCGGGCTGAAAACAAGCGACGCACGGGTGGGCCTTGAGATGGTCAAAGCGCACTTACGCCTGGAAAAAATAGAAGGACAAACTTACTGGCTTTCTCAAAACGAACCAGTTTTGACTGATGAAACTGACCAGATTTATTTACTGCCCGGCTTTGACGAGTATATCCTGGGTTACAAAGACCGCACAGCCGTACTCGCTCCGCAACATTTCCAAAAAATAGTTCCCGGCGGTAACGGCATATTTTTGTCTACAATAATCAGTGGCGGGCAGGTAGTCGGAACCTGGAAACGCGCCACCCGCAAAGCTAAAATTAGCCTCACGCCGGTTCCTTTTTCGGACCTGAGCCAGGCCGAAATATCCGGCCTGGAAGTGGCCGCGCAACATTACAGCCGGTTTATGCAGATGCCGGTCGAGTTGAGCCTGGAATGATGGTTGTCTTGTTTCGATTTGGAGTCCAGGAGTAAAATCAGCCCGATTTAGTTCGGAAGTACGGCTTTTAGGGAGAACATAAGCGGCAGGTTGTCCGATTGGTCGGGAAGCCGCCACCAGCCCGCCGCGTCTTGTACCATCGTCGAGAACAGCCGAAAATCGCAGTATGGAAACTCGTGCAGAAATTCTAGTTTCAACCCGGCCTCGCACAGCGCGGTAATGATTTCACCCAGGCTGTGCCGCCATTCGTATTCGACTGGCTGAGTGTTTTGCTCGGCTGTCCCGGCGTAGCTAACCGGGTTGAGCGTTTCGAGGGGTACGGGATTGTGAAAATAAGGATAACTGGCCTCTAAACCCGGCCCGCCGTCTTTTTCTGCCATGACCAGGGCGAAGGGGTGATGCTCGACCATGTAGAAGAGGCCGCCCGGCTTTAGCAACCCCGCGATGACTTTCGCCCAGCCTGTCAGGTCGGGTAGCCAGCACAGAACGCCGTAAGAAGTAAAGACAATCTCGAATTGCTCTCCGGCCAGTTTCTGCCCGGCTTCGTAAACATCCGACCAGACAAAGCGTGCCGGGATCGCCAGTTCCTGGCTGAGTGAGCGGGCTTGCTCCACCGATTTGGTCGAAAAATCGAGGCCGGTTACAATCGCTCCTTCTCTGGCCCAGGAAAGCGTGTCCATCCCAAAATGACATTGCAGGTGCAGCAGCGACTTACCTCGCACCGGGCCTAGTTCTGCCAGTTCGATAGCTTTCAGAGACGATTTACCGGCTTTGAACCCGGCCAGATCGTAGTAACCGGAGTCGAGATGCAAACTCGCTCGTTCGTCCCACAAATTGCGGTTAGCTTCTTTGTATTCTTCGCGGTATTCGCTCATAACTTCGCTTCCCGTCAAACTTTATAAACCGGTTGGCCTCCTATGATGGTTGCTGCCACCGGGGTAGCCAGGATTTCGGAGGCGGGAGTCTCGAAGATATTCTGGGCCAGCGCGGTAAAGTCGGCCCGGTAGCCCGCCACGATGCGGCCTCGTTCGTGTTCGTCCCCGGCAGCATAAGCCACTCCTGCCGAGAAACCAGCCACCGCTTCGGCTACACTCAGGCATTCCTGGGGCAGCCAGGCCGGGCGGTCGTCGCCGGGCCGTTTGCGGGCGACGGCGGCATAAATTCCGCCTAGTGGCTCGATAGACTCGATAGGCACGTCCGAGCCGAGAGCCAGGGCCGTCCCAAGCTGAAGCAAGCTTTTGTAAGCATAGCCGCGTCCGCTTTCACGCAGGCGTGGCAAGCCCCAATAACGCTCGGCGGTGTCGCGGTCGGTCGTGGCGTGGGTTGGTTGCACCGAAGCAATTATTCCGGCGCGGGCCAGGCGCGGCAAATCCTGAGCTTTGAGTAGTTGGACGTGTTCCAGACGGTGCCGCACCCGTGGCGGTAGCCCGACCGCGCCCTTTGCCGCCGCGTCTCGCATCACCTGCTCGATCACATCCAGGCCCAACCGCGCCGCCCGGTCGCCAATCACATGCACCGCTACCCCGAAACCGTTCTCGATGCAATGCCGGGCCTGGGCCAGAAAATCTTCCTCGCCCATTCGCAAAATTCCGCGGTTAGCTCCTTCGCATTCGTCGTGGTCGTGGCCGAGTGCTTCCAGGAACGGCTCGAACATCGCGGCAGTCTGCGAACCAAGTGTGCCGTCCAGAAAGAACTTGATCTGGCCCAGGCGGAGCATTTCGTCGCCAAAACCCTGCCGCAAGCCTGACTCGATCAAGGCTGGAGCCGCCGAACTGTAAGGCAGAACGGTCGTGCGAAGTTGTAACCCGCCTTCCTCGCGCAGCCGTTGCAGGGCGATCAGTCCCTCGCGGTCTTCGACCGTATGCAAGCCGGTCAACCCGGCCCGGTGCGCCAGAGGCAGAGCCTGGCGCAGGGCGGCTAGATTCGCCTCCGGGTCGGGAGCTTCCAGGAACGGTTCGAGCAACCCGACGGCGTTTTCTTTAAGGATGCCGGTCGGTTCGCCCCGGCTATCTCGCCCGATTTCGCCGCCCGGAGGGTCGGGCGTGGCTGCTTCCAGTCCGGCTAGAGCCAGAGCGCGGCTATTGAGCCACAGCAGATGCCCGTCTTTGCTGTTGAGAGCTACCGGGTGGTCGGGCGCGGCCCGGTCGAGAGCTTCTTTGGTGGGGAAATCGCCGCCCCAGAGATTCTTATCCCAGCCTAGCCCGGTCAGCCATAGGCCCGGTGGCGTCACCTCGGCCCGCGCCCGCACTCGCTCTACGACCCCTTCGAGGCTATTCACCCCGACCAGATTAATCTTTTGCAGCGATTGCGCCCACCACAAAAGGTGGGTATGGGCGTCGTTCAGGCCGGGCAGAAGAGTCGCGCCGCCCAGGTCAATTGTCTCGGCTCGGTGCGCTCCGTCCAACGCCCGCATCTCGGCGTCGCTCCCGACAGCCCGCACCCGCCCCTCGCTCACGGCGACCGCCTGGGCCTGTGGCCGGGCCGGGTCAAAGGTGTAAACGCGGGCGTTATAATAAATGTAATCTATTTTATTATGCATCTAATTAACCCTACTCTTGCCCTGCGATATGCCCTTAACGCTACTTAAAGTTAAAAAAGATAAGTGCCACAGCAACTACCGTAATGAACATAGCCATAAGGTAAACAAGAGCGACTGAGCCTAGTACAAATCCGCTTTTTTGCCAGAGAGTACGCTCTGGTTGGATACTTAGTCTGTCAGCATTTGAGGCTAGGTTTTGTCGGATTGCTAATAAACCGCTCAGGAGAAGTATTACTAATGTGGCTATCGGCAAGATTAAAGAGGTTGATTTAAAGACCTGATTCGTTATTACCAGGAAAATGCCAACCGTAAGAAGTGCCTGTGCAAGAAGATGGTCTTTAACCTCGATGTAAATTACTCCTGCAACAGGCAACAAAACCAGCAGCCAAAAGACCAGGTTGTAAGCTGGAAAAACTAGCAGAAGAATGAACAGCGAGAACGTAAGAATGCTTAACCCCCTAAAAAAGGGGCTTTTCTTGCTTTTCGCAATCCTATCCTGAGATGCCATAGTTTGCCTCTTTCGGGCTGGGTTAAGGGTAAACGGGTAGCATATCGAGGCCGGTCGTTTCGGGCAGGCCCGCCAGCAGGTTCATGTTCTGAACGCCTTCGCCCGCCGCGCCTTTGACCAGGTTATCAAGGACGGAAACAGCCACCAGTCGTCCGGTACGCCGGTCGTAGCCGGGGTAGATAAAGCAGTAGTTGCTGCCGTAGACCTGCTTGGTCGCAGGCGGTTCGTCCACCACGCAGACGAATGGATCATTTGCATAGAATTGCCGCCAGCGTTCGGCCAGAGCCTCCCTGACTGCTCCCGCGTCCTTGTGTTCGGCCAGGAACGCCGGGGTCAGGCGGACGTAGCAGGTCGCCAGCATCCCCCGCGAGAGTGGCACAAGATGCGGCGTGAAAGTCAGGCTGACCGGCCCGCCGTACAGTTCGGCTAACTGCTGGGCGATTTCTGGCAGATGGCGATGCCCGCTCAGGCCGTAAGCATTGGCACTTTCGGTCATTTCGGCGAAATGCAAATTTGGCTTGAGGCTTCGCCCGGCTCCACTCGTGCCGCTCAGAGCGTTCACAATAACGTCCGGCTCGATGATCGGGGCGGGGCCAGCCAGAGCGGGAGCCAGAGCTAAGGCACTGCAAGTCGGGTAGCAGCCAGGGTTCGCCACCAGGCGCGTTTCGGTCGTCAGCCGCGCTCGGTTGAGTTCGGTCAGGCCGTAGACCGCTTCCGGCAAGAGGTAGGGCGCAGGGTGCGGGCCGTACCATTCTTCATAAGTCGCCCGGTCGTGCAGCCGGAAATCTGCCGACATATCAATTACTTTCGTGGCCGGAGCGATTTCCAGGATGTGCGCGGCAGTCTCGGCGGAAGCGTGGTGCGGCAGAGCCAGAAAGACAAAATCAGCTTCCTGAGGCGACTTTAGCTCTTCGCTGACACTCAGGCCAAGTGGCCGTAAGTTTGGAAAGACCTGGCCGATAGACTGCCCGGCAGCACTCCGCCCGACCAATTCCAACAACTGCACATCGGCCCGCCGCCCCAGAAGCCGTACCAGTTCCGCTCCCACATACCCTGTCACGCCTACTATCGAAACTTTTAGCATCTTTTCACCTCATCTGTAGTTTCTTACCCGTTGATCATACTCCAAAGACGCCAAAAAGCCAAGAGCATGAGCTAACCCAAACAGGGAGAATGCAAAGTCCATATGTCATTCTGAGCGTAGCGAAGAATCTTCGTGACTAATTAAAATGTGCTTATTGAAGAAGATTCTTCGCTCACATTTGCTTTTAATCAAGACCTGGCTTAGTTGTCGCTCAGAATGACATTAGCCTAGTACACGTGGGTCTAAATATCATAAGGTTTCTTTGAGCTTAAAATAGGGCTAGAAACCTTGTGTTATCTCCGCCAAGCTGTACTAGTAGGAATTTGCAATTGCCCTGCTAAAACAAACAGGGCGAATCCAAAGGGACAATCAGGTTGAGTAGCGGTTCGGAGCTAATTCAACAAATTGGGCCAGTTCGTTTGTTGCTGGCTATCTCAACCCTGCAAAAGCCAGTTCCATCAAATTTGTGAGCGATTCTTGAGGCTTGATGGTATCGAGGCGTTTGAGTTCGATCACGGCGCGAGTGAGGGCCAGGCATTGAGCAGAGGTGAGGGGAGCCACGCCTTCAATCTGGCGTAGGCGTGCCAGCAGAAGGCGGCGATTGTAGAGGGCGTATTTTTCGGTGGCCGTAGCGACCACGTTTAAGACCGAGCGGGCCGCTTCGGGCGTGGGCAAGCGGCGGGCCAGCCAGTCCCGGAAAGGGCCACCGTCGGCTTCATCCAGATAATGATTGATCAAATGGGAGATTTGCTGCGAAGTGCGAAGTTTGCTCAGGAGCGACCAGCGTTCATGAAACGGAAGCGGGCCGAAGCCGGGCAAGTCGTAAAGCTGATGCAAAAGTTGCTGGGCGGTATAATGCGGGTTCCAATCGAACTCGCGCACGGCGTACTCTTCTTCGGCCATAATCGCCACGGCTTCCTGCACGATCTCGTCGGCTCCTTCGTAATAGCCCTGGCGGTAGTGGATTTCGTGGGCGACTTCGTGGATCACCAGATTATAAGTTTCAGCCTCCGACACCAGGCCCAGGCAGACGTGCGCCCCGGTGTGACGACTAAAAATGCCGTAATGCTCGTTTTTGACCATCCGATTAAAGTATTTTTCTTCGCTAAAGTGCAGACGCGCCCGCAACAACCCTGGCGGACACTCGAACCCCCACAGTTGAGGCACCCGGTAGCGGGTTTCTTCGATGATTTCACCGAAATTATAGGTAAACCCGTTGACCTCTAGCTGATAGCCGGTCAGGTCGTCATAATCGGTCGTCTTGTAATTGCCGCGCTCTACCAGGCCTAATCGCATCGGTTGGTCTTTCCAGGTTATTTTCACATAGGCAAAAAAGCTTCACCCGCTTATTATAACTAGCTTGCTCAACTCGGCTCGTATTCTGGGCTACAACTGGCAAAATTCCCCTAACGCTAAGTGGCTCGCGGTGTAGGGCAAGCAAGCTGTTAACAGACTGCTAATACTCCCGGTGGAACTCCCTTCTTGACTTGCTCGTTTATACTGAGGGTAACCAATTTTAACTTGCTTGAGGGAGAATGTATGGCTAAAGAGGACTGTATGGCCGGGCTGGAACCTGCCGAGAAGACGGTCGAAGCGGGCGGTTTGAACTGGCGTTACCTGGAATGGAACGGGGACGGCAGCCCCACGATTTTGTTAGCCCACGGTGTAACCAGCGATGCCCGCGCCTGGTGGCGGGTCGGGCCGAGCCTGGCCGAGCGTGGGGCGCGAGTGCTGGCTCTCGATATGCCCGGCCACGGCCTGACCAGTTCTAACGCTGATGGTACAGAATGGCTGACTACAGCCCGGCAACTGGCCGCTTTTGTCGCTGCAACCGGCCTCGACCGCCGTGGCTACCGCCTGGCCGGGCATAGCTGGGGCGGAGTGACTAGCCTCATGCTGGCTGCCGAATTCGGCCTGGGCCTGGAAAGACTTGCTCTGCTCGACCCCGCGATTTACCTCGATCCGGGTCGGGCCGAAGCGCGTGCTAAAGACTTTGAAGCTGAAATCGGTCAGCCCAGGAAATCCCGGCAAGAAGCGCATGAATGGGCTATCGCTAATAATGCGGGATGGCACGAATGTGATTATTACTGGAAGGCGGGTGCTATTCAGCATTATCAGCCTGAGATAGTCCGTGATTTTTACAGCCAGAACGCCGCTCAGAATGTAACTCACCTGCTGAGTCGGCTTGAAATCCCGGTGCTGCTGCTCGTTAGTGATGAGCAGGTCGGCGGAGTGTTGCCTTTGGGCATTCAGGCTCAGGCCGAAGCCGCGCTACGTCCCGGTCTGGGTCATCTGGTCAAGCTGCCCGGTGTCGGACATAACCTGCAACGCGAGGATTACCCTGGCACTATGCAACATCTCAAACCTTTCCTGCTGGAAGCCGGGAGTTAGGGTTTGTATGCTCAGGCTTATGTGATGAGGCGCATCTTGTAGCCTCTTAAAAGAGTGTATAATAGAACAAGTAAAATCTGAGAATTTAGGGTCAGCCAGGCCACTTTTAGGCCATAAAAATTGGTTGTCCTGCACAGTGTAATAATTTATTGTAAGAGAGAACTGAGAAAATGACCCAGGCCCGAACTCTGAATAACCGTTACGAATTGCAGTCTAAAATCGGCGATGGCGGCATGGCGGCGGTTTATAAAGCCCTCGACCTCAAGCTAAATCGGATTGTCGCTCTCAAAATTTTGCGCGACTCCTATGCTTCCGACCCGCAATTTCTGGCTCGCTTCAAACGCGAAGCCCAGCAAGCCGCCAGCCTCAACCATCCTAACATCGTGCGAGTTTTCGATGTCGGCGACGATGGCGATATTCACTATATTGTAATGGAATATGTCGAAGGGCAGAGCCTTAAAGAAGTAATCCAGGCCGAAGCACCCATGCCGACGGCCCGCGCCCTTGAAATCGGAGCCGAAATCTGTGACGCTATCGGCTATTCCCACTCCACCGGCCTGATCCACCGCGACATCAAACCGCAGAATATCCTGATGGATCGGTCGGGTCGGGTCAAAGTAACCGATTTCGGAATTGCCAAAAGCACCAACGCCGTCACCTTGACCGAGGCGGGTATTACGCTCGGCACAGTCCACTACTTTTCGCCCGAACAGGCCAAAGGCCAACCGGTGTTGCCGCAGAGCGATATTTATTCGATTGGGATAGTCCTATTCGAGATGCTGACCGGCCAGATTCCTTTCGATAGCGATAATCCGGTGGCTCTGGCAATGAAGCATATTGACGAGCGGCCTCCGTCGTTGCGTCGCTACAATCCGCAGGTTCCGGCAGTGGTCGAGCAGATCGTGTTGCGCACGCTTGCCAAAGACCCCATTCAGCGTTACCCCACGGCGGAAGCTCTGGCCCGTGCTTTGCGAGGGGTAGAAGCCCAGGCCGAGCAGGGTACAATGGCCGTTCGCCCGGCCACACCTCTGCCAAACCCAAATCAAACCCAGGTGCGCCGTCCGGCCCCCGCTCCGGCCCCGAACTACCCCGATTATGGAGCCACCGCCGATCCTTACGCTCCTCAGTCGCGCCCGGTTGGGCCGCCGGTGCCGCGTCAGCCCCAGTATCAGCAGCCCCCGCCGCAATATGATACCTATGCACGTCAGGCTCCACCGCAACCCCGGCGCAACAACGGCACCGGCTACAATGTCGAACGCGGTCGAGGAGCTTATAACGGTCGGCCTGCGGTGGACGAGTACCAGCAGGAATATTACGAGGAAGAGCCACGCCGCGGCGGCGGTTGTTTGCCCTGGGTCGTTGGCGGCCTGGCCTTTGCCATGATCGCGGCCCTGATCGTCGCGGCGGTCTTGATTCTGCCCGGCGTGACCAGCCCGAAGCCCGCCACGCCGACAGTCGCCACCGTTCCGCCCACCACTCCGGTTGCCGTCAAGAAAGTGCCTGTGCCTAACCTGGAGAAGCAAGCCCGCGCCGACGCCGAGGCCAATCTCAAAAAGCTAGATTTGCAGGTGGGCGAAGTGCGCTTCGAGAACTCTGACCTTCCGGCGGAACAGGTTATTCGCACCGATCCTAAAGCCGGTACTAGCGTGGAAGTCAGTACAAAAGTGGTCTTGTTTGTCAGCAAGGGCAAAGAGACGGCCCCGTTAATTGAATATTTCAACGTCAGCCCTAAAGATACCGAGGCCGCTCTGAAATCGCTCGGTTTCCAGACCCAGGTTGTCGAGGAATTTAACGATACCGTCCAGACCGGCGCGGTTATCCGCACCGACCCCAAAGGCGGGCCAAACGTGCAGGTGCCAAAGGGTACGCTAATCAAGATTTTCGTGAGCAAAGGCAAAACGCCTACGCCAACCCTGCCGCCACCGCCTCCCACGACCGCGCCGCCGACGGCGGCCCCGGTTCCGACGACCGCGCCGACAATTGCCCCGGTACAGCAGGTTAAAGTGCCAAATCTGGTCGGTAAGAAGCGGGCGGATGGCGAACGCATCTTGCGGGACGCCGAATTCAATGTCCGGGTAGAAGAGTGGGATGAAGCAAAAGTCCGGCAGGTTTTCGGCGGTGATACCGCTGCACTGGCTCAGGCTCTCCTTACTTATAATCAGCTTAACAAAGGTGAGATTCTAGGTACTAACCCGCCTGCCGACACTCTGGCCGATAAAAAATCGGAAGTGTTGGTAGCCGTCAAGAAGTAGCCCCAGGAGGCGTAGCAATATGGCAGCGATGCGGGCCAGGCCAGTAGATTTGGAGCGAACCTATACCAGCGAAGAGTTCGAGAATTTATTGGTGCGGTCTTTGTTCGAGTGAGCTTTCCCTTGCTTCTAGCTAGAAAGTAAGTAAAATAAAAGAGCCTGTCACATCCACCGGATGAGACAGGCTCTTTTATTTTACTTACTCGAATTAAGCCACCGTCTCGGTTGGCTGGGGCATAACTTCGAGGGCTTTTTCGGCGAAGTGACAGGCGGCGAAGTGGTCGGGCCGATACTCGATGAAAGCTGGCTCGGTCTTGCAAATTTCCTGGGCCAGCGGGCAGCGCGTGCGGAAGTGACAGCCCGATGGCGGGTTGACCGGCGAAGGTACATCGCCTTCCAGAATGATCCGTTTGCGCTTTTCTTCTAGCACCGGGTCAGGAATTGGAATAGCCGAGAGCAGAGCCTTTGTATAGGGGTGCATCGGCTTTTCGTACAAGTCGTCGCGGTTGGCTAACTCTACCACCTTGCCCAGATACATCACGGCAATGCGGTCGGAGATGTGCCGGACTACGCTCAGGTCGTGAGCAATAAAGAGGTAAGTCAGACCGAACTGCTCTTGCAGGTCTTCCAGCAGGTTGACTACCTGGGCCTGAATAGACACGTCCAGAGCCGAGATCGGCTCGTCCGCCACGATGAAATCCGGCTCGACCGCCAGGGCGCGAGCGATCCCGATCCGCTGGCGTTGGCCGCCACTGAATTCGTGAGGGTAGCGATTGATGTAGTTCGGGTTCAAGCCCACCACCCGCAGCAGGTCGCGCACCCGGTCTTGCTTGGCCTTGCCTTTCGCCAGGTTATGCACTTCCAGCGGCTCCCCAATGATATTGCCGACGGTCATGCGCGGGTTGAGGCTGGCATAAGGGTCCTGGAAGATGATTTGAAGGCGGCGGCGCATCTGGCGCAGACTCTCGCCTTTAAGCTGGGTCAACTCCTGGCCTTTGTAGCGCACATGCCCGGCGGTAGGCCGGTAAAGTTGCAAGATTGCCCGGCCTGTGGTGGATTTGCCGCAACCCGACTCTCCCACCAGTCCCAGCGTCTCGCCGCGCCTGATGTTGAACGAGATGCCGTCTACCGCTTTGACCGCTCCTACTTTGCGCTGAAAGATAATACCCTCGGTAATCGGGAAGTGCATCTGGAGATCTTCGATCTCCATCAAAACCTCTCCCATTCCGAACCCGTCCTGGCCCTGCCCGACTACGGCTTTTCCACTATGTTTTTCCAATTGATCTAATCTCCTCTAACCCACTGCCTCGGTAGTTCCTCCGGCTCCGACAGTAGCCGTTTCGGTCGAGACAGTTGGGATGGGTGTTTCTTTGGTAATGTCGAAAAGGCAAGCAGCCCGATGAGCTTCCTCGACCTCGCGCAGTTCGGGTACTTTCGACTGGCAAACCGCCGGTTCGCGGTAGGCGCAGCGCGGCTCGAAAGGGCAACCGGGCGGCAGCGTTACCATGTCCGGCGGCAGACCGGGAATCGGGATTAGCCGTTCCTGGCGGCGGTCGTCCATGCGCGGCACCGAATTGAGAAGGCCAATAGTGTAGGGCATGCGCGGGTTGGCGTAAAGCCGTTTAGCTACCGTCGCCTCGACGATCCCGCCCGCATACATCACCTGGATGCGGTCGCACATCCCGGCTACCACGCCCAGGTCGTGCGTAATCAACATGATCGCCGTGCCGAGTTCCTGGCGTAACCGTTTCAACAGTTCCAGAATTTGAGCCTGGATCGTCACGTCCAAAGCCGTAGTCGGCTCGTCAGCGATCAATAGTTTTGGGTCGCAGCTAATCGCCATTGCAATCATCACGCGCTGGCGCATACCGCCGGAAAATTGGTGCGGATAATCTTTGAGGCGCGTATCGGCGGAAGGAATACCGACCAGTTTGAGTAGTTCAATTGCCCGGCGGTTCGCGGCCCGCTCATCCATCTTCATGTGCAGCTTGAGGCTCTCGGTAATCTGCTTGCCGATAGTAAGCACCGGGTTGAGTGAAGTCATCGGGTCCTGGAAAATCATAGCGATTTCCTTGCCGCGCACCCGTCGCATATCTTTTTCGGGCAACTTGAGCAAGTCGCCCCGGCCTTTGAATAAGACCTGGCTATCCGGGCCAATCACGGCGGGCGGCGAAGGCAGGAGGCGCATGATTGCCATCGAGGTTACGCTCTTGCCCGACCCCGACTCGCCTACAATCCCCAGCGTCTCCCCCTCGCGCAATTGGAAAGAAACATTATTGACCGCTTTTACCAATCCGCCATCAGTTTTGAACGTTACCCGAAGGTTTTTTACATCCAGTAAAGGCTCCATAATGAACTCCCTACCTTTTCGAGCGCGGGTCAAGCGCATCGCGCAGGCCATCGCCAATAAAGTTGATCGCCAGCACAGTCAACAAAATGAACAAACCGGGGAAGAAAGCCCACCACCAGTTGCCGTTGGCAAAATCGCTCTGAGCGTCGGCCAGGCTCGTCCCCCAGCTACGCAAAGGCGGCTGAATTCCGTATCCCAGGTAACTCAAGAACGACTCCAGTACGATATTACCGCCGACCAAAAGCGTGCCGGAAACCACCACCGGGTTGATCACATTGGGCAGAATGTGCAAAAACATGATTCGTCCGTTTTTGGAACCAATCGCCCGCGCCCCGGTGACAAACTCTTGTTCCTTGACCGAAAGGGTCACGCTACGCACGAGGCGGGAGACGCCCGGCCAGGTTAAGAGGCCGATAATCGTTGGAAGCAGAATGAGCGAACGCAATTCCGAGCCTTCTCGAACGACTCCTGCCGTGCCACCAGGCGGTGGCGGCGTCACCAGAAAACGCGAGGCCAGTAGCAAGACGAACAAGAGCGGAATAGACAGGAATATATCGGCGATCCGCATCAAAATGCCGTCTACCCAACCACCGAAATAGCCCGAAGTCAGGCCCACCAGCGTCCCTACCAGACAGGCGACCAACATCGCCAGGGTGCTGAGAAAAAGCGAAATACGCGCACCGTGGACAACCATTCCCAGCACGTCCAGGCCGTTGTTGTTTGTGCCGAAAGGATGGGCCAGACTGGGCGGATTGTTCTTTAGCTCAAACATCTTGGCCGTATCTACGGCTGGTTCCGGAATAATAAAAGGGCCGATTAAAGCCATTAGCACCAGGAAGGCGAACAGGTACAGCCCGATGACGGCCATCTGATGCCGCCGAAAGCGCAACCAGAACTCGTAAAGCTGCGAACGAGAGCGAGGTGCCGCCACTCCGCCATCAGAATTGGACCCGGCAGGTGAGGCGGTGGTAGTAGTTGTTACCTGACGTTTGCTTTCAATCATCTTTTGCTTCCTCTCCCTGCGCTAATAGCGAATGCGGGGGTCTACAATGGCATAAGACACATCGGCGATAATATTAAAGACTAAAATCAAGGCCGACAAGATAAATACTATCCCTACCATAACCGGGTAGTCCGCCCGTTCGACCGACTGAATGAACAACAGGCCCATACCCGGCCAGCGAAAAATCGTTTCGGTGACAACCGCGCCACCGATCAAACCCGGCAAAGTCAGCGCGATGTTGGTGATAACCGGCAGGAGGGCCGGACGTAAAGCGTGGCGGCGGACTACCTGGCCTTCGCTCAAGCCTTTAGCCTTAGCCGTGCGGATGTAGTCCTGGTTGATCGTTTCCAGCATCGAGCTACGCATGAAGCGGCTATCGTTCGCCACATTTACTACCAGCAGGGTCGTCACCGGCAAAACCAGGTGGGTCAGGAGGCTACCGAGGGCTTCAAAGGGAGCTTTGCCCCACCAGGCCCAATACTCAGGCTTGTTGAAGGTCGGTTCGGTCGAGCCAGTAATGTCGCCGGTGGGGAACCAGTGCAGGCTGGCTCCAAAAGTAAAGACCAGCACCAGGCCCAGCCAGAAGGTTGGCATCGAAAAGCCGATATAGGTCAGGACGGTGAAAATCTTGTCCGAAAGGCTGTAGCGGCGCAGAGCCGACCACATACCGAGGGGCAGGGCGATTACCAGTTGCAGCACGTAAGCCGTGACCATCAGCAGCAGCGTGGCCGGGACGCGAGACAGGATTTCATCACTAACAGGCTTGCGAGTGGCAAAAGAAAAGCCCCAGTTTCCTTGCAGCATCGAAGTAAACCAGCTCCAATATTGCTCTAGCGGGCCTTTATTCAGACCCCACTGCACCAGGATTTTTTGCTTTTGCTCGGCAGTCATGCGCGGGTTTTGGCCGAAAGCCGCCGAAGGGCCACCCGGAGCCGACAGCATAATCATATATACCAGAAAAGAAATACCGACCAGGACTGGTATAGAAATTAAGATGCGGCGAATTAAGTATTTCGTCATCCAAATTCTCCCTAACCCAAAATGGAAGTTTTATCAGCTATCAATTTTTGTAAGATTTATTTTAGTTACGGCTAAACAAGGGCTATGGTGAAATAGTGTGCGCTCTAGCCGATCCCTACAGAATGAATAAGTTATAGTTTGTTATTATAAGCGTTTTTACTAACACGTCAAATGCAAAAGCGACCAAAATGCCTAGCTCTTTACAGTAAGAATGTCTAAGGGTATAAGATTATGATTCCAGACTGGCGAATCTGGGAGCTTTACCATATAAACAGTAAAGACGTGACGGAAATAACCGGGAGCGGGTAAGAAAAATCTACAGGACAGCCGAGCTGTCCTGTAGATTTTCGATAGGGTTAAACCTAGTTCAGGGATAACTCGACCGAGTTCCAGAAGTTTCCGTCTGTAGTCGGGTTAGCCTTGAAGTTCTTGATCTTGGTGCTGACCACGTAATTGTTTACCCGTGTGTAAAGCGGATATTCATACGCATTGTCATACAGAGTTTTCTGGAAGGTTGTCCAGGCTTCAGTACGCTTGGTCGTGTCAATCGTGTTGTTCTGGTCGTCCAGAGCCTTGTCAATGGTAGTGTCTTTGATCCGACCGTAGTTGTTACCGTTACCCTTGTTCTCGTCCGTGGGAATACGGGTCGAGTGGTAGTAAGGGTAAGCACCTACCGGGTCAATGTCACCAACCTGGGCGAACATGCCCATGTCGTAAGTGCCGCGAGCCAGGATACCATTAGAAGTGTAGGAAGCGAAGAACTCCGTACTCTTGTAGGGCTGGAATTTAACATCCGCCCCGACTGCCTTCCAATAGGTGATCATGACTTCGGCGGTGGATTTGCGAACCGGGGCAGTGGTGCTGGCGAGAGTCCAGGCCAGTTTCTTGCCGTCCTTCACCCGGATACCGTCCGCGCCAGCTTTCCAACCGGCATCGTCCAGAAGCTTCTTGGCTCCCTCGACATCGTATTTGGAAGGCTGAAGAGTCTTATCGGCGAAGGGACTGAGGGGCGAAACGTTAACCGCCGTCTGCACCGTCTTGGCGGTGCGGAACTGCTTGATCAGAGCCTGCTTGTCCAGGGCCAGTTCGAGGGCTTTGCGAACGTTCTTGTCCTGGAAAATAGGGTTGGTCAGGTTAAGCTGGATGTACTCCCACGAATACTGCTGGGCGATGTCGTACTTGGCGTTCGGCACTTTGCTGGCCGCTTCGCCCTGGTTGTCGTCCAGGTTTTCGGCTTCGTCGAATTCACCCTTGCTAACGGCGGCCAGAGCCGAGTTAGCGTCCGGGCTGTTGCGGAAAACGATTTTGTCCAGCAGGGCGTTGACGCCAAAGACAGGCTGGAAGTTGTCGTTGCGAACGACGCTGATGCGGTCGTCGGCGTTGAACTCGGAAACCTTGAACGGCCCACTTGTTACGGTCGGGACGGTCGCTTCGGGCGATTTTTCGGCTCCGCTATCCTTGAGCGGAATTTTGCTCCACACCGCCTCCGGCAGGGGCCAGAAGTTGGCAAGGAAGTTCAGGTACGCGCCGTAAACTTTGCTCATGTGAATAACGGCGGTGGTAGCGTCCGGCGTGTCTACACCGGTGACAAGTTCCCAGGGGCTGGTATCGACTTCCAGACCGGAGTTATCCTTGTCGTTGACCCACTTGACGGTGAAAGCAATGTCCTTGCTGGTCAGGGCCGAGCCATCGCTCCACTTCAGACCGGGTTTGAGCTTAACAGTGATGTCCATCGTTTTGCCGTCGGCACTGACTTTGGCTTCGCCGTTTTCTACAGTCGGTATTTCGGCCAACAGGTAAGCATAATACTTCGAGTTGTTGCTCTGGCCGACCAGCTTGGCGTTTACCATGTTCGAGTTGATAATGGCAACGTTATCGCCAATGTAGTAGGGCATCATGCTGGTGGGGAACTGGCCGGAGAAGGCGTAAGTAACCTGCCCGCCCTTTTTGCCGCCCGCCTGGTCAGGCTTGTAGTTTTCGATCAGCGCGGCAGAACCGCCACTGTTGCTGGCGGCAGTGGTGGCCGCTACGGAAGTGGTAGCTGCTACGGAAGTTGTGGCAACTGCCGAAGTGGTAGCTACTGCCGAAGTGGTAGCAACTGCCGAAGTGGTAGCTACTGCGGCGGTCGTCGCGGGCGCAGCAGTAGTCGCGGTAGCGGCAGTGGTAGCTACTGCGGCGGTCGTCGCGGGCGCAGCAGTAGTCGCGGCGGCACTGGTCGTCGCAGGAGCGGTCGTCGCGGTATTGTCACCGCAAGCCGCTACCAGAGCCGCCAGCATAATGCCCAGGACTAAGAGGTGCAAAGCACGTTTAAAAGACATTCTGTCTCCTCCCAAAATTCTGGTGTTTCTTGTTAATTTAGTTTGATGCTGACAAATAACTAAGGTTATGAGGTCGGTTAAAGTGACGGACAACTCTCATAAACCAGCTAATTATGCAACAGTCAAAATTTTTGTATTCCGTCAACGTGGCGCAGAAAACCAACACGTTGGGTTGTTCATGTCACTCTGGCGTAGGAGAGAGGCTATGCAAGGTTCGTTTTACCTGCACACTGTGAGCCAGGCTCACCTTTGTGATTGTTGTGGGCGATAATAGCAGAAGTTAGCAATAATTGCAAACAAAAGGGGAAATGTGCATGGTTCAATTTAATCGGTTTTTAGCGCAGAGCGGTCAAACCGCGTTCGGTAGTGGGGCCGAGGTCACTAAAGACCGCCACCGGGGCCGGGTTCACCACTGGTAAGGTGAACCCGAATGTGCTACCCACGCCCGGAGTGCTGTTAACCCAGATTTTGCCGCCGTGCATTTCGACCAGTTTCCGGCTCAAGGCCAATCCCAGGCCCGTACCCTGGTACTGCCGCGAGTAAGAGTTGTCCACCTGATGAAATGACTCGAAGATCATGTCGAGGTGTTCCGCTTCGATCCCGATGCCGGTATCGCGTACCTCGAACAGGGCTACCCCGTTGTTAAAGCCTTCGCTGTCCCCTTCCAGGCGGCCCGTAATCCGAACTTCGCCGCCCTGCGGAGTGAACTTGATCGCGTTTGAAACCAGGTTATAGAGAATCTGACGGAACCGGCCCCGGTCGGCACTTACGAGGTCGAGGCCTGGTGAAACTTCGTAGTACACCTTGAGTTCTTTCTGGGCAGCCAGTGTGCTTAGCTGGGTGATTACCTCGGCCAGCGACATCCGGCTGGAAAACTCTTCATGGTGCAATTCCATCCGACCCGCTTCAACTTTCGAGAGGTCAAGCACGTCGTTAACCAGGCTCAAGAGATGCCGTCCACTGCTTAAAATATTATTGACGTAGCGCAACTGCCGCTCGTTTAACTCGCCAAAGATGCGGTCTTGCAACACTTCGCTAAAGCCGATGATTGCGTTGAGCGGGGTACGCAACTCGTGGCTCATATTCGCCAGAAACTGCGATTTGTGCAGGTTGGCCCGCTCTAGCTGGCCGTTGATGTTTTCCAGCTTTTCGTTTGTGCGCGTTAGTTCGAGTGTGCGAATTTCAACTTTATGTTCCAACTCCCGGTTCCAGTGTTCCAGAGCCAGCCGAGTTTTGCGCAGAGCCAGGATCATTCCGTTAAAAGAGGCACTTAGTTCGCCTACTTCGTCCTGCGAAGTAATCGGGATTTGCTCGTCCAGGCTGCCGGTAGTAGTGATGCGATTAGCGGCAAAAGCCAGTTCGCGGAGCGGGCGGGTAATCGTTTTAGAAAGCAGCACGGCTATAAAGCTGATCAGCACTGCCGCCACTACGATTACGCCCAGTGCTACGAGAGCTAGCCGGTTGATGCCTGAAAGAGCCTCGCCGGATGCTTGCGATACCAGCACACTCCAACCGGCCCGACCCGTCAAAGGAGCGTAGCCGACCAGATAGCTTTCGCCTTGCTCGTTGTTGTATTCGGCGGTGCCTTTGGTTCCATTCATCAGGCGGGTTAGCTGCGGATTTGTGATTAGCGTGCCGAGATTGGCCTGCCTGGAACTTGCCAGCACAGTCTTGGTATCGTCTATTACCAGGGCGTTGATTGTGCGGTCGGTTTTGAGGCTGCTAACAATTTCGATTGTGTGGCGCAGGTTAGTTTCGACCACCAGGCTACCCTGGAAAGTTTTGTTATTATCCCGTACCGGGATCGCTACCAGCATCAGAGGGTCTTTGGTAGGAGAAAAGTAAATTTTGGAGTAGTAGGTTTTACCGGCCTGAGTTGCCAGGAACGCCGGGTCGTTTGCCATGTTGAGCGAAGTCTGGTCGTACCCGCTCATGTCCTTAGCCGGGCCAGGCCCTTCCATTGCCAGCAGCGAACCGCGATAAAAAGCCCGCCGAATGCCGTTCTTGTCAATCCAGGCCATGCTCTGATAAGTCTGGTCGGAGGCATTTTTAACCAGCCGGAAGATTGGAGCCGGGTCAACGTCGGGTCGTTCGCCTACTACCAGCAAAGTGCGGGCGGCAAAGTTCAGGTCGGCCACGATATTGTCCAGGTAGCTATCCACCTGGCTACTGACCAGCACGGCTACTTCCTGATTGCGTTTGCTGACTTCGTTGCGAACTTCGTGATAGCTTAACCAGACGGCTAAGAGGCCCAGAGTCGAGAGCGAAAGAAAACCGACCAGCAGCAGCACAAAAGCCAGCTTGGTCTGGATACTACGTTGCAATCGCTTGCGAATTGCTCGAACCGGATTAAATTTTGCCAGCATAGGTTCAGACTTCCAATCAGGCTCCCATAAATTGCTCTTAAAGCTTATCATAGTTTTCTTTTTTTGTACATTACAGTTACCTAAAAATCAGCCTACCCAAATGTCAGGTGTCGGTACTATTCTAGCGTGCGGTCATCTCTATCAGGGCTAAATTAGAGCCGAGAAGTTGCTGGTTAAGTGCCAGTCAGCCGTGCCGTGCAGGTGTATTCCAGGATAATTCAATTCTTCTTTTGCAAAATAAACGCAGGTTAATGAACAGTTAGCTAAAGCATCCCTGATTTTGTTGACTGGTTTCATCCTAACATAGTTTGACGAACGGCAAGTAATCCTAAAGACCTATATTTAACTAAGAACTAAGCCTAATGGCTCCTTCGGGCTAACTGATTGCACAAGAGCCTGGGTTGACGGTACCTGACCCTGACCCAATCGGGCCAAACCTTTGGGCAAAATGCACAAAAAAGAATTGTTTTAATTCGTTTTACCTGTCTGTTTACACAGTCTGGAATTTTGAGTATGATAGACCCATCAGAAACAAAGCATCCGGCTCAAGCAGTAAACCAAAAACAAGCAACCAGAAAGACCTTTTAGCAAGAAAAGAGAAAAAGAAAGAAAATTCCGGGTCAGGGTTTCATTTTAAGAACCCCGCTCTTCCCTTCATTTGAACTACACGCACGAGGTTCCTTTCTTTGCTGATACAACACAAAGGCGTCCCAAAGGGGACGCTTTTTTTTGCAATTTTAAAGCATAATGCCGCCTGGCGAAGCAGGCTATGCTATAATGCCTCCGCTCTACACAAGACGGCTGAGCTTAAATAAACAGTTCTGGATAAAATGCGGATTCTCTACACCATAATGGCCTACGGGCCGCACATCATCGCCAGCGAAGTGCATAGCGAACTTGGCCGGGAATTTCGGGCGGCGGGTCACGATTTCGCCGTGTTGAGCCTGGCGGATTACGCTACTGGCGGCGAGGCGGGCGCGGCTCTTTTCGAGGACGAGGCCGCCCTGGTGCAACTCTACAAATTAAGCTTTGGCAATAGCGGTTGGTTGCGCCCCTGGCGGCGGCTGAATAGTCGGCTTTTCAAGTATGCCTTCTTTCTGGAACTGGTCTGGGGTCTGGCTCGCTGGCTGCGCCGCCACCGGACTGCGTTCGATCTTGTTCACGTCGAGGCGGCCTATCCGCTAGGGTCGGCCTGGGCTTTAGCGGCCTTCCTGAGTCGTAGCCGTTTACCCTTCGTGCTGAATTTGCAAGGGGCCGACGTTATGAGCCTGCCTCGCTATGACTACGGCTATGGTCGTTACTGGTTGCCCCGGCAACTTTTGCGCCTGGCGATGCGACGCTGTGCCGGGGTGCGGGCGAACTCGGAGCAAACCGCCGAGCTTGCCCTGAGCCTGGGGGCAGACCCGGCCCGCCTGCGGGTGATTTACCGTAACATCAGCGACGCGGTGTTTCCGGCGGCCCAATCCGACCTGGCCCACAACCGCGACGTCCAGCAGACGTTATTGCGCCAGCGTTACGGCTTGCGGCCTGGCCCGGTCGTGCTGGCGATGAGTCGGTTGCATCCTTTTAAAGGACTGGATTTTCTGGTCGAGGCTGTGCCAAAATTGCTCGAACGCTGGCCTGACCTGAACGTGGTTATTTGCGGGCCGAGTCGCCGCACCCCTCAGTTTGGAGACTACCGGGAATATCTGGAACGTCTGGCCGAGCGATTAGGAGTGCGCGAGAACCTCTTTTTTACCGGCAAAGTAGATTTTGCTCAATCCGCCGACCATCTGGCCGGGGCCGATCTCCTGGTTGTGCCGTCGGTGGTCGAAGCTCTGAATAAAGTCGTGATCGAGGCGGCGGCGGTTGGCACTCCTTCGGTCATCACCCGCACGACCGGAATTGCTCGGCCCGCCGTGGCCGGGGGGGTGGGAGTGGCGGTAGAGCCTACGGATGCCGCCGCCCTCGCCGAGGCGATTGGAACTCTATTAGCCGACGACCGCCTCCGCCAAGAGCTAGGCGAACGCGGCCCGCTCTGGGCTAAAGCCTTTAGTAGCCGGGAGATCGCTTTTCAACTGCTGGATTTCTACCGGGTCTGCCTTGCTCCGGCCCGGCGACTCGCTTACGTGGCTTACCCAAGCAGCCTGACCCTTAAATCGGCCAATGCGATCCAGACCTTTTCGACCTGCCGCGAGTTGCGGCGGTTGACTCCCGATACGCTAGTGCTGTTGCCGCGCCTCCCAGGACGGCCCAGCCGTTTCAAGGAGATCGGGGCGCGGCACCTGCTGCGCTGGCCTTTTAATGTATTCAATAATATTAAGGTTTTGCGGGCCGTGCCGTGGAGTTACGTCGAGCGAACTTTCTTTAGCTTCGAGGTTGGTTTGTACCTGCTAGGGCGGCGACTGACCGGGCGAGGTTTGCGGGCCATCTATGTGCGGGATGTCATTTGCGCGTACTGGCTGATCCGGGTCTGGCGGAAGCTTCTAGGTGCAAAAATCATCTACGAAGCCCACGACCTGGAAGCTCGCAATCCTAGCCGGGCTAAAAATCCCCTCCTGCGACGTTGGCTCGAAAGAGTAGACCGAACTGTAATCGGCGAGAGTGACATCCTCGTTTCGCTCACCGGGACATTTTTGGAGTACGTCCAGAAAGATACGACGCTGAGATCACCCGGCACCTCTCAGAAACCACCCCAAAGCTCGGCGCAGGCTGTAAAGCCGGTGGAAAGCCGTCAGCCTGCCTCATCTTTTGTCATTCCCGATGCTTACGACGCCGAGGCTTATCAGCCGTTGGCGCAGGCGGAGGCTCGGCAGGAGTTGGGGATTGGCCCGGACGAATTTGTGATCGTCTATAGCGGACTGACTTTTGCCTATCGCAACCTGGACAAACTGGTGGACGCGTTCGCGGCTTTCTTAAAAACTCACCCGGACGCTCTGGCCCGGTTGCTTTTTGCCGGAGGGCGTCCCTTCGAGCAAACCGCCCTGACCGAACAAGCCGCCCGCCTGGGTTTGGGCGAACGGGTGCAGTGTATCGGTCAGCATCCGCCCCCGAAAATAAATCTTTATTTGAACGCCGCTTCGCTTCTGGCGATCCCCGATACCGTGACCGACCTGACCGCTTCGCCGCTCAAGTTGTTCGAGTACGCAGCCGTAGCGCGACCTGTGTTGTTGCCGGATATAGCCGCTCTCAAGGAGATTCTGCCGCCTTCTACGGCGGTTTACTTCGAGCGAGGCAGTACGGCGGGAATGCTGGCGGGCCTCGAATGGGTTTATCAGAACCAGGCCGAGGCGAACGCCCGCGCCACGGCTGCCCGTGCCGTAGTTGCCCGCTACACTTATGCGAACCGGGCGCAAGCTATTTTAGATTTGCTGCTTTTTAACATACCCAAAAGTTAAAAATGAAGATAGGTAAGCAGCTTTAGCAGGTGTTAGGAATAAACCATAAATGACTAATAACTCTCCTATAAATCGTCAATCTAGATCAGAAGGAAGGCTTCTTGTATTTAAAAAGGCTTATAAATTTAATTTCTATTGACAATCAAGAGAATTATGCTATTACTATATTAGTTCTTGGTAAACTTTGTTTTTACCCAACAGTTACTGCCCTTCAATCTTATGTACACCCCATTATCAGACGGCAAACGGTTCTCTAAATAGTAATAACCCACCTTACGCATCGCGGTGTACCCTCCCATCCAATTCATCAACAGGAGGTCAATTGGCAGCAAGCTACTGCTAAAGGAGAAAATAATGCTTAAACGCTGCTTATTGTTAACAGGGTTGTTTGTTCTAATAGTCACAATATTGCTTATAGCCAGTGTTGGTCGTACTGAAGCTACTAAGGGTAGTGCTTATGCCTTAGTTACCCCTGGAGAGGGTAGTGGTGAGTCAGTTTTATCTCATCTTACCCCTGATCCTAAGCTACAAGGACAAGCACCTACAGGCCGAGCGGCTATACAAGTACATTCTCAATTAGCTGGTTCTACATCTCCGTCTTTTACAGCACAAGATGTAGAAACCTGGATCAAATCTAACCCTGCTCTCAGTCCACGTATTAGTATTAGCCCGAATGTTCCAGCTACTGTTTCTAAAGTAGAGTTTCTTTCGAGTAAAGAGGCTGGTCAGCGTACCGAATCGGGCAGCTTCGGACTAGACGATAACAATATTGTTGGTTACGTTACTTTGCGCGGTAGCTTTTATATCACAAGTCCTTTCTTAGACAAAGCACGTGTAGTAGGAGGCTTGTTTCTTGTATTTGATGCTCAAACTGGAAATCTTTTAGTGGTAGGTGAGGTGGTGTCTAAACTTTAACTCCTAAATATGTTTTATGAGTTGATAGCAGTTGCTGGAGTAGAATTGCAATAGACCTGTTCTTCCCATTTTAGTACAGTGCCTGCTTTAATTCGAGGTCGTAGTTGTGAACGGTCTGGTCAGGAAGCTACACCCCGCAAAAGCTGGAGTATTCCGGTAGTAATGCGGGCCGGGCTGTAACCTCTCACCTGACGCTGATAGAGATACAGGTCTATTTGAAGCGGAGCCAGCAGCGCATCAGCCAGATAATCCAAATCCAGGTCTGGCCGACTTTCGCCCGCTGCAACTACCTCCCGCAAAAGCACCATCATGGTTACTTTCTGCCAATCGTAAACCCCCTTGCTGTAATAGGGTTCTTTCCCCAGCATCGCCCCTGCATCTTTGGCTGGTTTGAGCAGCGCGGCTTCTTGCTCGGTAAACTCTACCAGCCGAGTCAGGAAAAGCTCTAGCCTGCCAAGCGGCCTTAAACCCTGTCCGGCAGAGCCAAAACCGCTTAACACTTCGGCCTGAAATTTCCGCACCGCCTGATCCACCAGGGCCAGACACAAACTACCCTTGTCGGGGAAACGCCGGTAGAGTGTGCCTTTACCGACGCCCGCCGCTTCCGCGATGTCTTTCATCGTGACTGCTTCGACACCGCGCTCGGCAAACAGACGGCGGGCGGCCTCCAGCACGCGTTGCCGGTTCAACACTGCATCCTGACGCTCTTCGCGTTCCTCGCCCCCCTCCGTGCTTAGTCGCCTTACCTGGGTCAACAGAGGTCGCTTGTATCTTTCTATTTCAGGTTTTTCTGATTCGGGCAGCAAACAGGTTTCTCCCTCTTGACAAGTGGACTCAAGTCCGCTACAATCCTTATATTAAGTGGAGCCAAGTCCACTTAATTATATCACATTTAATGACCGACATATTTATACATCTCATCGCCGTTCAGGTCAACCTAGCCAGTAAAAGATGCTTCCAGTCGAGCATTTTAGCCTGGTTTATTTCGAGCCGCGCCGCGATGAAGTTTATATAGAGAGGAATTTGTAACATGGCAACCCCTACAGTGAAACCGACAATGAAAGCCGTGCGTGTACATAACTACGGCAGTTCCGAAGTGCTTTCCTATGAGGAAATTGAGCGACCGACTCCTGGCGAAGGTGAGATACTGGTTAAGAACTATGCAACCACCGTTAACCCGGTAGATTGGGCCTTACGGGAGGGCTATCTGGAGGGCTTTTTCTCCTATACCTTACCTTTCACGCTCGGTTGGGATGTCGCCGGAACAGTCGAGGCACTTGGCCCCGGTACAAGCGGCTTTGAGCAGGGTCAGGCAGTTTACGGCATGGTTTTGATACGCGGTGGTACTTACGCCGAGTATGTGCTGGTGCGGCCTGAAGAGATCGCGCCTAAACCGGCTTCGCTGGACTGGAACGCCGCTGCTGCGCTGCCTCTGGTCGGTCTGACGGCCTGGCAAGCCCTGTTCGATGCGGCCCGGCTCCAAAAAGGGCAACGCATCCTGATCCACGCCGCCGCCGGAGGTGTAGGTAGCATGGCCGTGCAATTGGCCCACAATGCCGGAGCTTACGTCATCGGTACTGTTTCGGCTGCCAAGCACGACTTCGTGCGGTCGCAAGGCGCGGACGAGGTAATAGATTACCGCGCAACGCCCTTTGAAGAGGCGGTCAAAGAGGTAGATGTCGTGTTCGATACGGTTGGAGGCGAAACACGAGAACGTTCCTGGGGTGTTTTGAAAGCGGGCGGCGTCCTGGTTTCGGTGACTGCGCCGGGGCCGTCGGCGGAAACTGCGGCGGCTCACGGCGTGCGGACCGAGTGGACACGGGTACAGCCAAATTCGGCTCAACTGGCTCAGCTTACCGAACTGGTCGAGGCCGGTAAGATCAAGCCCGTCGTGGATCAGGTGCTAACTCTGGCTCAGGCTGGCGAGGCACTTGACTTGAACCAGGGCGGCCAGGTGCAAGGTAAACTGGTGCTGAAAATAGCCTAGTCAGCTTATAAGAAAAGGGCTAAGCACTAAAATCAGAGGTCTGATTTTAGTGCTTAGCCCTTTTCTCGCCCCTAGCAACAGCCTTCTTTGTTCCAGTCGGCGGGCGGACGGAGGCGGAAACTCGGCTGGTAATGGCCGACCAGGAGGCCGCGCACGTTGAGGATCGGGGATACCTGTCGAGCGGCGAAAGCCGCGATCTCTTCTTCTTTCAGTAGGCCGCTCTGCCGCAGAGCTTCGACGACGATCACCGCTTCGGTACGCCCTGCCCCATCCTCGATTTTGAGGCTCAGTGCCAACCCGACCCCTGGAAAGCCCAGACACCACAGTGCTTCGGCCCCGACTTTGCTAAAGACCCGCCCGCCCGGTATAGTCTCCATCAGGTCGGTATCGCTCCGGCCAGTTCCGCCGACGTTGAAAGGGTGTGACCACATGGCTTTTGTAACGCGCTGTATTGCCTCGGCTCGCGCCTCTCGCCCGATTTCGCGCCAGTAATCGGGCCGGGCCAGGCGTGCGAAAGCGGTCGCCATCTGCACTGTCGTCAGGCCGAAGCACACCACCGAGCAACCATCAATGGCCGTAGCAATCTCTGCCGGATTCACCCCGCTGAACTCGGCCATATTCTGCAAGATCATCTTTTGCAACGGATGTTCAGGTTCGGTGTAGTTTTCGGTCGGCCAGCCCATCTGCAAACAAACCAGCAACATTCCGGTGTGCTTGCCGGAGCAATTGCTATGTAAATTAGTAGGAGTTTCACCGACCAGGCGCATCGCCTGTTGGGTTGGTTCGTGGTAGGGCCAGTGGGAGCCACACAGCAGTTGTTCGGCCCGTAGCCCGCCTTTGTCCAGCATCGACTGCACCTGGCGGGTATGTTCGGGTTGGCCGCTGTGCGAGGCGCAAGCCAATGCAATCTCGGCCTCGCTCAGCCCGAAACGGTCGGCGGCCCCGGTTTCGATCAAAGGCATTGCCTGGATTGGTTTGGCCGACGAGCGCATGAAAGATACGCGGTCGTCCTCAAGCGGGCCAGAGGTCAACAAAACTTCGCCCGCCGAATTAGCGATAGCAATAAACCCGGCATGACGGCTCTCGCTGATGCCGCCACGGGTAACATGAGCTAATATATTCATGAGTTAATAATAGCATAAATGCCGGTCAGGAGTTGGGGTTAGTTTGCCTCGGTCAAGCCTATCTGCTAAACTGGCAAGCCGGTGCTGTATTAGCCACCCGAAAGCTATAAGGACGAACCGGAACTTGTAAAGCTGAGGCTAAAACCAGACCGCCCAGAAACGCAATTATTTATTTTGGACACTAGCACACGGGTTTATAAAGCTACCCGATGGCTAAACGTCCGTCGCTCTTTCAGCGCGAGGTCTAATGAATCGTTACCCAATTGAAGCTAATTTTCCGCGTCATCTGCTGTTAGTGAGTTTGTTTATCTTCTCTGTGCTGCTGGGAGGGTGCGGCGAGGG
>JBBRBE010000066.1:0-29700 GCA_038206175.1 Chloroflexia bacterium | reverse complement strand
GGCAGTCACAAACTGCACGCTGGTATCGGTTTGAAGGCCGTAAGCACCCGGCTGAAAATTGGCCGGGAGGGCCGTAAACTCGATCCTTAGCGGCGTATCAACCGGGATTGCGGCCAGATTAAGGGTATACTGGCCGAGGGTAGCCTGGGCCGAACTACTCAGGGCGGTCGCTACCGGCACTTCGGCGGCGTTATAGGCCGTCACCGTCACCTGGCCGACCCCTGGTTCACGCCCCTGGCGCACCCCGTCGGCATTATAATCTCGAAATACCGTGCCAGTTACGTTAGCACCGGCCCGAACCTGCTGCGTTGTGCTACCTAGTACCAGAGCCAGGGCCAGGAAACCTAGCAAACTGACATACGCCATTAAGAGCAGGGGGTGACGAGTGAATATTCTCTTGATTGGCCTGATGGACTGCATGGGGGTACGCACTATAAATTCTCCTTAATTTCGTTTAGCCAGCCC
This sequence comes from Chloroflexia bacterium, assembly GCA_038206175.1. Taxonomy (GTDB): domain Bacteria; phylum Chloroflexota; class Chloroflexia; order Chloroheliales; family Chloroheliaceae; genus 54-19. Next base: position 29,235 of record JBBRBE010000066.1, on the reverse strand, counting down.
TTATAACTTTGTTTTGCTGACACGAGCTAATGCGAGACATCTTTTACAACCGCTAGGGTTTGATACTTTTGAGCATCAGATTGCCAATGCGCTGGCCTAATTCCAGACCTTTTTGATTGTCGTTTTGCCAGTGGATACCGCCAACCAGCCGCGAATAGGCGGCGTCTTTAGCTTGCTGGTTCAACCGGGCAGCATCCTGGGGGAAAAAAGCACTCAGGGCGACACTGGCGGCGGCACTGACGGTAGCGTGGCCGGAAGGGTAAGCGGGAAAAGGCGGGGTTTGCACCGTCGGTTTCCATTCTTTGTCCACTTCACCCAGCCACTGAATTGGACGGGCCTCCCAGTAGTAATATTTGTTCTTCCAGGTTGCTACAAAAGCGTTGTGCAGGGTTGCGCCCAAAGCCGCATAAACTGCCGCGCTTCCCTGCTCATCCAGTTTGTCCCGCAAAATCAATTCGCGGGCAAGCTGAAACCACAACCCGGCAGGAGTTACACTACCGGTGCCACCGGCCCATTTGCGGGCCAACTGGCGGTCGGCTTCACTCAAATTCTGCTGGGATTGCCGAAAGATTTTGCGTTGTTTATCAAATTCGGGGGAGTTCCAGGCCGGGGGCGGTTCTAGCATCAAATTAGTGTCCGGCGGCAGGCTAAACAGACGAACATCGCCCCAATTCGTTTCGAGCGGTTGATCCTCGAAAGGTAAAGTTGGTTGCCAGACACCCGCCGCCGCTGCCGGGACAGTCATTAGCGAACCGATGTCAGATTTATCCTGGCGGGCATAAGCAAGGATGCGCTGGCTGATCGCGTGACCGAGCCGTTTTCCAACCTCGACCTGGGCCGGTTTCTCCCGACCCTGCCACACTCCCGTCCAGGTTGCCGCCGTGAACGAGCCGTCCAGGCGTTGCAGTAAGGTTGGCCGGTCGTAGACCAGGAAATCCTGGATCACCGTTGCCAGGAGGGCATTTTCGGAAGCGTCAAAGCCACTTTGCCGGGCCTGGCTCAGCACTATCAGCGCGTCGTTAAGGCTGATCGCCGTGTAAGCCAGCGACCGGGCAGCCTGGGTCGGCGTAGACCAATAATTCTTGATCAGTTCCAGTTCCAGTTGAATCCAGGCGTCAACCGGCTGCATCCAGCGTTTTTGAACTTCCTGATCTGCTGGAAGCGGAGCCAGCAGCACCGGGCCAGCAGGCGGCAAGTTCTTGAGTAAGCCTGGCACGTCTGAAATTAGCCACAGGCGCGGCCCGCCCTCCGTCGTTTGCGTCCCGGCCCCCACTTCACCACCAGTTGGCCCTGCTCCCACAGAACCTGCGCCAGGCGAAACCTGTGACGAGGCAACCGAGCTACCATTTGAGCTTGAAGGCGAAGACAACGATACGGTTGGAGTGGCACTATCGCTGCACGCACTCAACAGCAGAGAAGTTAGCATTACCGCCAGCAGAGCTAACCGCCCTTTTTTAGCTTTTGACAACTCTTTTCTCACTGCAACCCCTGCACTTTAACACTTTGAAGGTGTTGTCGCACATACTCAATTACCGAAGCATCCGGTACAAAACCAAGCCGGTAAGCTGGCACGCTTTGGGCCAGCTTGATCAAAGTTTCCAGGCCAATTCCGGCTCCGGTTTCATCCCAGAAGGCTAACTGACCCTGTTCCAGCAACTTCAACAGGGCGACCTGGGCTTCCACGGGCTGAGCCTGGTTGGTCAGAGCGTGATGCAGGAAATAAACCCGGCGGAGAGGCACCCCGGCAGGGTCGGCAATCCCGGCACTGCTGGGCCAGGGCGTGCCATAAACCCGGAACTGGCCGGGCTGCTCCTCGCACACCAGAGCGCATTCGTCGCTCAGGCCGATTACTCCAGGCCCACCTGCTTCGCGCCAGAGGCGGCTAGAAGTGCTTTTGCCTGCTCCCGACTCGCCCACTAACAGCAGACCTTTGCCTCGGTCGGATAGGGCGGCAGCGTGTACGAGGCAACCCTGCCCTAGATGCGTCAGTATGCAGGTGAAAATAAACTTATCCAGGTAAGCCGGAAAGATTTGCTTGTAACTGAGTACCGCCCGGCCCTGTGGATTTGCCACCCGCAAACAACCCGTTCCCGCGGCCAGGTCGAGCCGCAAATGATGCGTCCAGCCTCCCGGCCAGAGCGGTTGACGTAGATACAGTTCGAGAAAGTGGTCCTGTTTTTGGCAGTACCAGTTTCGCGCCTCCGGCCTGATTTTAGCGGGCAGTGCCTCTACTCCGGCCACACTCTCCAACCGCAGCTTTAAATGGTAAAACGGAATATGCGAACCCTCGGCCTGTTTCCGAAAAGGAGCCAGCGACGGAAAAGAAGCCGTCTCGATCTCACAACCGGCTTCAGCCAGGTTCAGGGTCAGGCGCAATCCACCGACCTCGAAAAAGAGGGCGGCGTTGCTTTCTGTCGTTGTCGAGCCAGCTTCGCCTATTTTCTTAAATGTATCGGTTATTAACAAAAGCAGATACCTGTAGCGAACTAATTGGAAAGCAAATGAAAGACAGACAACAAATCAAAGACTACTGAAGTGTATCTGTTTGAGCGGGGGTGGGAATGTAGAGGACATAGCTACGACTGGATAAGGTTTAAGTAAAAAGTGTATCTCAACTGAGCTAAGGTTTTGGCTCCGTTCCTAATTAAAACAAGGGGCTGGCACTGGCCCAGGCTTGCAACCTCCGGTTTGCTGGCTGGTATTGCTGGAAGTAAAGCAATTTGTGCCAAGCACATCGCTTTTACTGTTAAGTGCAACGACTTGCACTAATGGCTTGACGTAGGGCTTGCGAGATGATGATACAACTTCCGCCTCGCCCATAGAACGAACGCTTTCCGAACGACTATCTTTGTCTGGCAACATTCTGGAACCTCTTCTATCAAAATTTATTCGTTGTCCGATTATTTATTGGTACAGCTAAAACCCACTAAACAAAACATTTAACTCTGCAATTTAATTAGTTAGTCCTGTTTCCTGCTGACTAACCATTCGACACATCACTCTAAAAATCACCATAAACCACACGATAAAGCTGTGAATTGCTCGTGATTATCTACGCAGTTGCGCCTGCCGCCTTTATCTTAAAGCTCAGGTGCTAAACTGATTTAAGGCGTAAAGGAATAGCTTTGCGCCCTCCACCCAAAAGTTCCGCCCGCAACTCGGCCACCTGACAAAAATATTCGATATGAAACTCCGGGTTGCCGCTTTCCAGGGTCGCTTTAGCGGCACACATGGTGCAGTATTGTTTAACCTGGCAAGTGCGGCATTTGCTAAAAACATCGCTCTTTTTAAGTTCACGCATTTGCCGGATCGGGCCATTCCAGGCCGCCCCGAAACTGCCTTCTTTCAGGTTAAAATCAACTGTTTTGGAAATAGTACAAACCGCTACCTCACCATAAGCCGTGACGTGCCAGGTATTTTGGCCCGCGCCACAACGGTAAAGCGCATCGTCCTCGGCAGTCTCGGCGTGACCCTCGAAGACCTCGGCTAATTCGCAAGCGTTCTGGGGGTCGGCAAAATCAAGTTCCAGCACCCGCTCGGCCTCCACCCGCAAACCACAGGGCTGTTTGCCACCGTCAAGACGGGCAAATATAGCCGTATCGTAGCCCCAGCGTGCGCCCAAACCCTTCACAAAATCCCGCATCTGATCGAACTCGTGCTGGTTAAGCGTCATTACGACGGTTTTGATCACCATGTTGATATTGCGCTCGTGGAGCAGATGTACCCCGCGCATAAATTTAGCGTGGCTACCCTTGATGCCGGTGACAAGTTCGTAAGTTTCGGCAGTGTAGCCATAGATCGAAATTTCCATTGAAACAGGCGGGTATTCGGCTAGAAAATCAGCGATTTTAGGCGTTACAAGGGTCGCGTTGGTAAAGAGGGTGACGAACAAGCCCTGTTCACGGGCGTAAAGATAAATTTCGCGGAAGTCGGGCCGCAACAACACCTCACCCCCGGTCAGGGTCAGGTAGAGACCACCTTCGGCTACTACTTCGTCAATAACTCGCTTGATCTGGGCCGTCGTCATTTCCTTGTCACGCGCTACCCGGTCATTGGCCGGTTCGTTGATGTAGCAGTGCTGGCAGGTCAGGTTGCAGCGAGCGGTCAATTCGAGGCTTCCATTGATCGGGCTGCGGCCATCGGCTCGTTTGGACATAATCAACTCGCTCAGGGCGGAGGCATCTAATTCAGGCAAAGCCGAACTCGTCCTTTGCGCAATTGGCTCAACCAGGGCAAGAGGTTCTTCGCTTCGTTTTTCGAGCAGGTCTATCGTTCTTATCATCTTTATGTAAACTGCTTAGCCTTTCAATCCAAATCAGTAAGAAGCCTGAGCTACTTTGCCGCAACCATAATAAAGTTCAAGCTGGGCTGTAATATTGCTTAGTTTGGTTTTGAGGAAACGGAAAATAAGGGTATTGCTTTTTTTTGTATACGGTTTGTGTACGCACGACTACTCCACTTCTACGCCCAAAACTTACCTCACAACCCGATCCACTCCACAGGTAATTTTTAAGACGTATAGAAGAAATTCTATCTTTGCTAGAACTCGGATAGAACAATTTAACCACTTTATACTAAAATATACATAACAAAAGGCAACCAGGGCTAGCCGGGACTTGGTGGAGAACGAGATTAGCCTCTGGCAAAATTATAATTACAATATATTCAGTTGTTAAGAATACCGCATATAAAAATTTTGATACTCTATCGTAGCATTGCAATGAGTGTTTTGTCAAGACCGTGGTTATGTTTATTTAATCAAGTTAAGAGCTAATCAAGGTAAAAGATTTGCTGGCCCGCTTTGCGGGTGGCTCCTACCAGGCAATCCTGGCTGATAGAAATAATCCGGTGGCGGCGGAAAGTCAAATGTAACTTAGACTACAACCTTCTCCTTGTGCTCGGGCTATACTGAATTTATTATTGATCACTATAACTGCGGATTGCCTTGCCGCACTAATTTTGGCTGCCCAGGCTACCGGCCAGGTTCGGGAGGTAGCTTGTTCAGGCTAGTTTAGCCTGGGCTGGCAAATCGAACTTAAATAGAACGGAGAAGCCCGCTATGATGGACGAAAAAGAAGACCAGCGTAATTTACAGCGTTACTTGCTGTTGGCGTTGCTGGCAATGGTACTCCTGACCGTGACTTTCCTGCTGTTCACGAATCTCTATCAGGATACTTTCTTTAACTTTGGTTCGCCGGGAGCAAACCCACTCAATCAGTGGCCGCGCTACCGCTAAGCAAGGGCCACGGGTAAGAGGTCGGAAAAGGCCGGGCTTTTACAAAAAGTAGGCCGACCCTCGCCCGGACGATCCGGGCCAGCTAATAAAACAGGCACGAGCAACCGAATCTCTACGGGAGGTTTGGTTGCTTTGCGTTGTTCCGGCTTGCATTATTATAGCTGGCCTGACAAATACACAGCGGGTGTGGCAAGTATTTTTGCAATCCAGTTCAAGGCAAAAACTTCTCTGCTCAAAGCTCGCTTCACACCGCAAAAATGTCTGCCACACCCTTACACAGCCCCGTTATTGCTAATAACCGCTCCTTCTTGTATCTTCTAGCTTGCACAAAGTTGGAAAGAGAAAGAGAAAGAGAAAGAGAAAGAGAAAGAGAAAGAAAAAGAAAAAGATTAACCGTCGAGCGGAAGGAAGCGATACAACGATGAACAGGTGGCAATATTTGACCGTCACCATTGATTATGAAAGCTACCAGGCCCAGGTCAATGGGCAGGTGCGCCAGGTGTACGACCTGGTGCAATTCCTGGATGATTTTGGGCGGGAAGGCTGGGAAATGATTTCGGTAGTGCAGAACTCGGTTCAGCCTAATCTGTGGGGCTTTTTCTTCAAACGCACGATGCAAGGCCAGTTTTAAATCGGGCCACACTTTACCTGCAAGGACATAGGCACATGGCAACGGTAGCAACACGACTTGACCTGACAACCAGATGCACCTTCGAGAACGTTATACCCTTCAAGCGAATTCCTTACTGGCTTTACTGGCTTGGCTTAAGCTTCGGTCTGGTGGTTGCCAACGAGCTTTTGGCCTGGTTCCTGGGCGATGTACACTACACTCTTTCAGTAGTTTTCTTCGCCCTGACCATGTGCTATGCTACAATCGTGCTAACCTGGCTTTCCCACGGTTTTGGACGGATGATGGAATATCTCTCGACGCTTTTGTGGACGGACAAGCGCGAATACGAGGATTGGGTGACAAGTCGGCACGCCCAAATTTTTACTCTCCGCAGCCTCAACGCCCGCTTGATTACAGGATTAATAGTGCTTACGGGCATGACCATACTGGTAAGTTTGTTTGTCTATTTCAAGTGGCCTTTTAACTCACTGGTTCTGAACCTGCTAACAATCCCGGTTTTCGTTTTGCTGCTGACGATCTATGGACAGGGAGCCTATATCTTTTTCAGTCTCCTGGCAACCCTGGCTGAAATCGTGCGCCGCCCGGCCCGGTTGCCGTTCTTTATGCTGCCTCATCTGGGTATTGCGCGGCTACAAGGCTACTACTCGGTGACGTCAATCCTGGCGATGGTGGGCGATTTGCTGCTGGTGCTGGCGGTCTGGCAAGGGCCGTACAGAGGCTACCCGGAATTTTTCATGTGGCTTTCTCTGCTGGCAATCTACCCGGTGCTGGTGCTAGTCTGGTCTATTTTCCAGGTACATTACCTGATGCAGAACGTCAAACAAAACCAGCTAGAAATGATCAGCCGGGAAGCCGATCAAACACTCCAAAAAGTCCTGGCCGCCCCGGATGCCGAAAGCTTCACCCGATTGGAAAAGATTATGGAACTGCAAAAGAGACTACAAACTCTTCCCGAATGGCCTCTGGCAGTCGGGTCGGGATTAGCTTTGCTGCTGACTTCACTGGCCGCAATCGTCCAGTTCATCGGTTCGCTTGATACCTTCACCAAGTTCTTTCATTAGCTTGCGGACTTTTATTACCCAGTATTTTATTATCCCCAAAAGAGGAGACACTCTCATGAGCGAACAGCTAAAAGGAAACGAAAAGAACGAAACGGCCTCGCTTAACCTGGATTGGGAGGTAGCGCAACGCCGGGATGACTTGATTAGCTTGCGCCGCGATTTTCATCAGCACCCCGAACTCTCGTTTCAGGAAGACCGCACCGCGCAGATCGTGGGCGATAGGCTGGAACGGTTGGGGCTGACGGTGCGGCGCGGAGTGGGGCGTACCGGTGTGGTCGCGCTGGTCGAGGGCGGTCGGCCCGGTCGGACGGTGCTATGGCGGGCCGATATGGACGCCCTACCTTTGCAGGAAGACCTGGCTCTGTTCCCCTTCCACTCCGAAACCGAGGGAGTGATGCACGCCTGTGGTCACGACGGGCATACTGCTATTGCCCTGACCGTGGCGGAGATTCTGGCAAAGCACCGGCAAAAGCTGGCTGGTCGGGTCGTATTAGTTTTTCAACCGGCGGAAGAAATCGGGGGCGGGGCGCGGGCGATGCTGCGCGATGGATTGTTCGAGGCGGATGGGCCGGGCGGTGGGCGACCAGACGTAACCCTCGGTCTGCACCTGGGCAGTCTTTACCCGACTGGCTACGCTCAGGTCAAGGCCGGGCCATTGATGGCCGCCGTAGATACCCTTGCGCTGACCGTGCGAGGCCGAGGCGGACACGCCGCCACCCCGCATCTGACGATTGACCCGGTAGTAGTGGCCTGCGAACTGGTGGTGGCCCTGCAAACCCTGGTCAGCCGCGAGGTTTCGCCCATGAGCGCGGCAGTCCTGACCTTTGGCTCGATCCACGCTGGGACGAAGGACAATATTATTCCGGTGGAAGCCCACATGCAGGGGACGCTACGAACCTTCGAGCCAGAAGTGCGCCGCCATTTGCTCGAACGAATCGGGGCGATGTCGGGCGATCTGGCGCGTGCATTCCGGGCCGAGGCAACCTTCCGTGTCACCGAAAGTTTACCCGCCGTGATCAACGACGATACCGTAGCGGCCCGTGTGCGCGAAAGTGCGGTGCGAGCTATCGGGGCGAGTCAGGTGCAGGAAGCCTCTCCGCGCATGGGCAGCGAGGATATGTCGGTCTTTATGGAAGAAGTGCCGGGCTGCTTCATCAACATCGGGGCAGCGCGGGCGGGCGAAGAAATCGCCCCGCATCATAGCCCACTCTTTCGGATTGACGAAGCTTGCCTGGAAGTCGGCGTAAAAGTAGCCACCCGCACTATTATAGATTTGTTGGAGCCGTAGCTAACTGAATTGGTCTTCAGGGCTGTTGCAAAGTCCTGCTCGGCTAATGTCACGCCCTACGGGTGTGAGCGACGATTATGCCAAGTCTTGATTAAAAGCAACTCTAAGCGAAGAATCTTCTTGACTAAGCAAGATCGAGGTATCTCAAGAAGATTCTTCGCTTAGATCGAAGGTATTCAAGACTTACTTAAACGTCGCTCACACCCGTAGGGCGTGACACAGGGCAAAACTCGGACTTTGCAACCGCCCTGAATTGGTCTTCCGACGTATTGACCTAACCCGAATCGTTTGATATACTCCATATAGTAAGTCCAGCTAAGCGCAGCAAGGCGAACTCGCCTTGCCGATGCAGGACTAGCTGACCACGGATCAACCTTCTACAAGGAGAGCTTGAACAAGATGACCACGGCTATTTTCTACGCCCTGAGCGAACCGGCCTAAACATCACCGCCTCTGGGTAAAACCTCAAGCGGGCCAGGCCGGTTTCTGGTGTGCGCTTGCAATGGGAGAACTCCGGCGGATTGCAGATCAAGCCTTTACACACTTTCTCCTGCAACTACAGATAAATATTTTCCAGCCTCAGCCCGACCGTTCTGGCAACTCTTTAGGTCGGGACAGGGTTTACTTTGTCCTGACCTGACCTTATAACGCCACGATTTTTGCTCCCTCGGCTGGTTACAGGCTTTTTTATATGGCCCGGTATGCGGTACAACGTGAGGGCAAAACCTGGCCTGGGCAAGCCAGAGTGAGTAAAGCGTAAGGAAGTAGAAAAGTGAATGGAAGGAAACGCAGATAATGTCAAACGTAATTGAAACACAGGGACTAACCCGCACCTTTCGCACCTACAAGAAAAAGGAAGGCTTGAAAGGGTCGCTGGTAGGGCTGTTCAAACGTGAGTATACCGAGAAGAAAGCCGCCTACGATCTGGATATTGAGATCGCCGAGGGTGAGGTCGTAGCCTTTCTAGGGCCAAACGGGGCGGGCAAAACTACAACCCTCAAGATGTTGAGCGGCCTACTTCATCCTTCCGGCGGCGACGCCCACGTGCTGGGCTATCGGCCCTGGGAACGCGAACACGCTTTTCTGCGGCAGATTGCCCTCGTGATGGGCCAGCGTAATCAACTGTGGTGGGATTTACCGGCCATCGAGAGTTTTAACTTGCAGGCTGAAATCTACGGTGTGCCAGAGAAGGTCTACCGGGCGCGACTGGCGAAATTGCTGGACGTGCTGGAACTGGAAAAACACATCAATACTGCCGTCCGCAAGCTTAGCCTGGGCGAACGCATGAAATGTGAAATGGTCTCGGCTCTGTTACATCAGCCCAAAGTGCTGCTTTTGGATGAGCCGACTATTGGCCTGGACGTGATCATGCAGAAGAAAATTCGGGCTTTCATCAAAGAGTACAACCGCGAAAACGGCGCGACAATCCTCTTGACGAGTCATTATATGGATGATGTAGCGGCTCTGGCGCAACGCACGCTGGTAATTAACCACGGGCGGTTAGTCTACGAAGGAAGCCTGGCAACTCTGACCGAACGCTACGCACCTTACAAAGTGCTGGTCGTTACGTTCGCTCTGCCGGTGGCGGCGACAGACCTGGCGGTACTGGGACAGGTCGTCGGCAACGAGAACGGCCTGATAGTCCGCATCCAAGTTCCGCGTGATAGCATCGCCGAACGTTCAGCAACCCTCTTTCAGAAATTCCCGGTCGCCGACCTCTCTATCGAAGAAGCCCAGCTAGACGACATCATTCACGACCTCTTCACCGATACGGGTAGCAGCCCAACTCTGACCGAGCAGACCGAGCAACCCGAAGCAGAGCGCGAACCAGTTAGCGTGCCGTAAGGCTAAAGGAGAAGGATTGTGGTAACGCAAGACATTACAAAAACCGATTTTGAAGTGAAACCGACCAATGTATGGCAGTCTCGGTTCCGGCGTTACTGGATGCTCTGTAAAATAAGCTTTCAGGAGCGGATGGAGTACCGCTGGAACATTTTCATGTACATGGGTCTGGTGCTGCTGCCGACCTTGATTGCAATTTACCTGTGGGGCGTGATCTTCCAGGGCAAGAGCGACCCGGCAGCGACAGCCCGCATTACCACCTATTACGTGGTAGCTGCTTTTGTAAGCTGGCGGATTGCTCAATTCCAGTGGTTTATCATGTTCGATGTGCGCGAGGGTAAGCTGGCAAATAGCCTTTTGCGCCCGATGTCCTACCCGGCGACGGCTTTCTGGTACGAGGCGGGCGGGCGTACCTGGAGTACGATTCTGACTTTGCCGGTATTTGTGGTGCTGGCTTTCGCGCTGGGTAATAATTTTCAGACGCCGAGCAATCCCTGGACCTGGCTACTGGTAATCCTATCCTTTTTACTCAGCTACCTGCTTAGTTTCTTCCTGACGGCCAGCCTGGGCCTGCTGACGATCTGGCAAAATCAGCCGGAAGGATTTTTCGTTCTCTACGACATCGCGGCCCGCTGGCTGGGTGGTTCGTTCGTACCAATTGCCTTGATGCCTGCCGCCTTTGGCAACATCGTACAATGGTTGCCTTTTGCCTATATTTACAGCCTGCCGGTACGCATTTATCAGGGTCTCAGCACCGAGGCACTGGTGCAGGGACTGGGGGTGCAGGTAATCTGGTTGGGGTTATGCGCCCTGCTCTTTCGCTGGCTATGGGGCAAAGCGGTGCGGCGTTATGAAGTTTTTGAAGGTTAAACGGAAATGGGGAGGAAGCCGACCGCAATGTTACGCTACTTAAAACTTTACAGTTCGTTCGCTCGTATCTGCGCGATGCGGGAGATGGAAGCCCGTGGCAGCTTCTTCGTGGGCTTCCTGGTGATTACGCTCTTTCCGCTCTTTCCCTTGCTCTTTATCGGGGCAATCTACGGTCAGACAAACAGCCTGGGCGGGTGGAGTTTCCACGAATACCTGGTGCTGACCGGCCTGTTCCAGGTCTTGAGCGCGATAGTAATGACGGTCTGCCTGCGGAATCTATTCGGAATGCCGGAGCTAATCCGCAAAGGTGAACTTGATTTCTACCTGCTCAAGCCGATCAACAGCCAGTTCTTGCTTTCGACCCGCTATCTGGCCTACACGGAACTGGCTCAGGCGTTGCCAGGAACGGCCATGATAGTGATCGGGCTGGTAAACCTGAACGGGCAGGTCGAGTGGTGGAGATGGCTGCTGTTGCCGATCTTTATGCTGACCGGGCTGATCATTCTCTACTCGATCTGGTTTATAGCGGTGCTACCGTGTATCTGGTTGGTGCGGTTCGAGTCGTTTGAGCTTTTCTTCGGCCTGCTGGAATTAGGCCGCTACCATCCTACTATGTTCGGCGGGATCATCCGGCTATTCCTGGTCTTTGTGCTGCCTTTGGGGGTAGTCGCAGCCACCCCCGCCGACCTGCTTCTGAAGCGACTCAGCCCGGAGGCGGGACTCTGGGCCTTAATCGTAGCCGGGATATTGCTCTATGTCTCGAACCGCTTCTGGCGTTTCGCCCAGAACCACTACTATGGAGCAAGCTCGTAAGAGGTGGAACTGTAGAGTCGCTGGAACCCGACCGCCTCGTACAGGCCAAGTGCGCCGGTCGGGTTGTCGGCGTCTACGCCCAACATGGCCGTGTCTACGCCGTCCGCTTTGAGGCGGTGTAGCCCGGCCAACAGCATAGCCTTACCCAGGCCCATCTGACGGTAGTTCCGGCCAGTGCCTAATAGCTCGATCCAACCGGCATTGCGTCCACTGCGGCTGATCTCGCCTGGGTCAATCAGGCAAAAGCAAAAAGCCGCAAACCGCCCATCCGGGGCCACCGCCACCAGGTCGCGCTCGGCCAGATAAGAATTACCCTTGATCGAGTGCAAGCGATCTTCGACTGTTTCCGGGTGGTGGTTCCAGTGGTCAATAAAGGACTGGTTAAACACTTCGACCCAGGCCGGAACCTGCTCGGCGTTTTTAACATAGCTCAACTCGAAACCGGGCGGGAACTGCGGCTCGGCAATCGGAACGTCCAGAGGCCGGGCCATCCGAAAGAAGTAGCGAACCGGCTTATAACCTTGTTTTTCTAAAACTTCCCGGCCAAAAGCGTAGTGGTCGCGGTTGCTGCCAATAAGTTTAAGCTTTGCGTCGCTTTCGCGGGCAACCTGGCCCATCCGTTCGCGTCCCCAGCCAGAAATTTGGTCTGCCAGGTCGTGGTTCTGGTCTTCCGGGTGTATACGGAAGTAAATATAAGCGTCTACCAGCCCCGGTTTATCTTTATCTATCCAAAGCTGGCCGAAGCCGACTAATCGCCCGCTTTCGTCGTGCCACAACCGTAAATCGCGGGCCTGGTCGAGCTTGGGATGCTCGAATTCCAGGCGCAAATCTTCCGGGTCGTAACTATCATCGAAGTTATAAACTTTATCGCACAAATTGAGTAAATCGCAGACCGCGTGCAAGTCGGTTTCGCCCCGGTACTCCCGCTCGGTGTAGAGCGTTCCGCTTGGCATAGTCTTTTCCTCTTTCTTCTTGATTTCATTCAGGCTGATACGATAATCCCAGTTTAGCCCATTATATTATAGTACAAAGGGCAAAGCAAGCCTATATTCTTCTTTTGGCCGGGTGAGATTAGACAGGAAGGGGAGGATGTGCCACAATCAGGCTCTCTCTGATTTAAGAAAAAATGCTAAGTTATGAGTAGCAAGAGTGAAACACGCAAGCGAAAAAGCATTGGAATCGCTAGAGGAAGTATTAAAGCAGGTGCGGCAAGTGGAAGGGTTGACTGAGCGAAAGCCTGGGGTATTTTACCGCAAGACCAGGGCTTTCTTGCATTTCCACGAAGACCCTGCCGGTCTCTTTGCCGATTTACGGACGGGCAGCGATTGGGAACGCTTGCCGGTTAATACACTGGAAGAACAAACCATTTTGCTTACCCGTTTGAGTACGTTCAAGGCCCGCAATTAGTACATTCAGCGCAAAGGGAGACCAAACAATGCACCAGAATCAACAACTAATCGAGAAGTTTTACCGGAGTTTTCAGAAACGGGATTACAAAGGCATGGCCGAGTGCTATCATCCCGAAGTTGAGTTTTCCGACCCGATCTTCCAAAATTTAAAGGGAGTGAGAGCTACCGCAATGTGGCAAATGCTGTGCGAACGAGGCAAAGACCTGACACTAACTTTCGCCAACATTCAGGCCGACGACCAGCGCGGAAGTGCAGATTGGGTAGCAAACTATAGTTTTTCCGCTACGGGCCGCCACGTTGAAAACAAAGTAAAAGCGGCTTTTCGCTTCAAAGACGGTAAAATTATCGAACATCACGACTCGTTCGATCTGTGGAAATGGGCGACAATGGCCCTGGGGCTGAAAGGACGCTTGCTTGGTTGGCTCCCGCTGGTTCAACGCTCGATCCAAAAGCAAGGGGTTCAAGGACTCGACCAGTTTATGCAGAAAACTCCTTAAAGTAAGTAACAATTCGCTTTTATTAGATTTTCTTACAAAAAGTGCTACGACGGCGGAAGATTGCTGGCCCGGAGGGGTAGGGTCAGGGTAAAGACGGAACCCTGTCCAGGTTCGCTTTGGACGGCCACCTGCCCGCCGTGAGCGTCCACGATGTACTTGACGATTGCCAGGCCCAGGCCCGAACCTCCCAACGCCCGGCTACGGGCTTTGTCCACCCGGTAGAACCGCTCGAAAAGATGCGGCAAATGTTCGAGTGAAATACCCACGCCGGTATCGCGCACGCTCAGGCGGGCCACGGGTGGCCCCCGCAGAACTTCCAGGCTTAGCGTGACACTACCACCATCAGGAGTGTAGCGGATAGCATTTTCTAGCAGGTTGAAGACCACCTGACCTAGCCGGTACTCGTCGCCCAGGATCGGGGCTTCGTCTAGCCGCTCAATTTTGAGGTGGAGGGTTTTCCCACTGGTCACGGCTAACCCTTCGGCCCGGCGGAAGGACTGCCGAGTAATCGCGGCCAGGTCAACCGGCAACCGTTCGACCGTCAGCCCGGCGTCGGCCTGAGCCAGGAGCAACAGGTCGCCCACCAACCGACTAAGCCGGGTAGCTTCCTCGCGGGTCTCGTCAAGGGCTTCCTGGCTCTCGGCGGGCGGCAAGCCCCGGCTCAACACGTCCAGATTACCCTGGATGATCGTCAGAGGAGTGCGGAGTTCGTGCGAAGTATCGGCCATAAACTGACGGTTGGTGTCAAAAACCCGGCCTAATTCCTCGATCATGTGGTTGAAGGTCGCGGCCAGGTCGCCGATTTCGTCGAAGCGACCCTTGAAGCTGTTAGAAAGCGGAATCCGTTCGTCGAAGTCGCGGGTGCGGGCGATCCGCCGGGCGGTTTCGGTTACACGCACCACCGGGCGCAGAGCGCGGCGGGTGAGAAACCATCCGCCCACAGCGGCTACCAGAAGGGCCACCCCACCCACCAGAAACAACAAGCCGCGCACCCGGCCTAGCGTTTCGTTGAAAGGTTTGAGCGACTCGCCCACCTGCAACACCCCTACCACCTGCCCTCCGGCGGTTAGAGCGGTATAGCGAATTCGCACTCGTTCGCTGGAAACCTGGGCTTCGCTCAGGCTAAACTGCCCGTTCAAAGCACTTTCAATCAGGGCCGGATCAATCGGCAGGCGGGCTTTGCCCAGGCTGGCCGAGTCACCCTGCACGCGGCCTGTCCGGTCGAGTATCTGGGCGTACAAACCCGGTTCGGCAAATTCGTTGACCGGGTCATTTTCGAGGATGAGAGCTATTTCCTGGGCGTTAGGAATGTTTTTAGTAATCAGGTCGAGGCGACTTTGTACTTCATCGGCCCGCCGGTTGAGGCTCTCGTCAATGCGGGCCAGGAAGTTTGTTTGCAGCGTGAAATAAAAGATCAGGCCGAACAAAAGCAGCACCGCCGCCAGCAGTTCCACAAACCAGGCCGTCAGCCGCCAGCGTATAGGAAGATAAAAAACTTTTCTAAACAAATTTTTAACCTGATCGCTAGAAAGAAACGGCTCGGTTCGATAATTCAGTTGCACGTTCGCCCGCTAGAACCGCTTCTTGCAAATCATTCCTCACGCAGGGTATAACCGGCCCCCCGCACAGTCTGGATCAGCCGCGAACCGCCGCGTCCTTCCAATTTATCGCGCAAAGCCCGCACATGCACGTCCACCACGTTCGACTCGCCTTCGTAATCCATATTCCAGACGTTTTCGAGGATCATCTCGCGGGAAAGCACCTGACGCGGATGGCGCATCAAAAACTCCAGCAACTTGAACTCACGGGCGGTCAGGTCTATCGAGTAAGAACCGCGCACGGCCCGGTACTCCTTGAGTTTGAGGATCAGATCGGCAAAAACCAGTTCGTCCCCTGACCCTGCCGCGCCAGAGAGTAAAAACTCCTCGTTAAGGACAGACCGCCGCAGCAAGGCTTTGATCCGGGCCAGTAGCTCACCAAAAGCGAAAGGTTTGACCAGGTAATCGTCCGCGCCCGCTTCCAGACCCAGAATACGGTCGGGGACGGTATCTTTAGCCGTGAGCATCAGGATCGGTAGCGGGCCGGACTGCCGCAAACTGCGCGAGATAGCCAGACCGTCCGGCCCTGGCTCCGGCAGCATCACGTCCAACACCACCAGATCGGGTTGGCTCTGCCGGGCCAGGCGCAAAGCCTCCTGCCCGGTCGCGGCGGTCTCGACCTCATACCCTTCTTGAAGCAGACCGCGCTTGAGCATACTTAGAATTTTAGGGTCGTCGTCTACCAGTAGGAGCCTCGTCATATAACTCCAATTCCATTCCCAATTTTAATCTTCGAGGGCTGATTTATCAGCCGAAGCTTATTGTACTACGCCTGGCAAAGCCTGAAAATCATAAGGTGAGAATGAATTCGAGGGGCTGGCTTTCCCGCAAAACTCGTAGGCTGACCTTATCGCCAGTCTGGTAGGTCGCCATCAGGTTCAGGAGAGAGTCATCGGGGAGAAGCGGGCGATTGGCTAAATGAGTGAGCAAGTCGTTAGCCTGCAACCCGGCGCGACTGGCCGGACTGTCCGGCTTAACTTCAGTTACAACCAGTCCTTGCGCTCCGGCCTTGACCGAAGGATTATTAAGGTCAATCCGGCTACTGATATAAAGTACGCCCAGATGAGGCACCGAGGCAGACTTAGTAGCAGAGCCAGGACTGACGGCATTTTGAGGCGTTAAGAGCCAGGCCAACCCCACCAGGCCCAAACAAACCAATACCAGACTAAGGAATTGGCGTGGCAGAAGCGAAGACCGCACCGGGCCAATATTGGGCGGAGGCCAGAACCGATCCACCTTTCGACCTCGTGGTGCTTCCTCATCATGATAAGCGGCACTTTGGGGCTGGAAAGGCGGCCTGGCCTCGTCTTTTTTTAGCTTAGACTGCTGCATCTAGCAAACCCTCGTTCTATTTCATCTCGATCCCGGTTCCTGTCGTTAAAAGTTTATGCGGTAAGGGTGATCCTCGTATGAAAAGTGGATTAAAAATTGCTTAGAACAGAGGGAACGGTGAATGTGCTAGAATAAGCTCGAAAGGAAACAAAATTGCGCTGTTAACGTATAATCTTGGATAAATCGAAGCAGATTTTATCGGTAAAATTTTGATAAACTATTTGTAACTATTCAGCCCTGTCACGCCCTACGGGTGTGACAGCAGCGAGGCTAGGTGAACAGTTACAACTATTTAAACTGAAACGAAACTTTTGGAGATAGGATGAAATTAGACAGGTTGACCGAAAAAGGCCAGGAAGCGATGGTAGCGGCGGACGCCCTGACCGAGCAATATCAAAATGCCCAGCTAGAGCCGGAACATCTTTTGCTGGCTCTTTTAGACCAATCCGGGGGCATTGCCGCCCAGATTGTCACCAAGCTAGGAGCCAGCCCGGATCGGTTGCGGGCGCGGGTGGATGGAGCCGTAACGCGCTTTCCTAAAACCTACGGGGTGCGTGGCAAAACCGTTATTTCTTACGCGGCCCGCAACGTTCTGGACGGAGCCGAACGCGAAGCTACCCGCCTCAAAGATGCTTACGTCAGCACCGAACACCTGATGATGGCTCTGGCTGCACAGGCCAATACCGGCGATGCCGGGCGACTCATGCGCGATATGAACATCACGCGGGACGCCATCAGCAATGTGCTGAGCGAAATACGCGGCGGTACAGCCCCGATCAAAGACCAGAACCCCGAAGTAAGCTATCAAACGCTGGAACGCTACGGGCGAGACCTGACCCAACGGGCGCGGGACGGTAAGCTCGACCCGGTAGTGGGCCGCGACGAAGAAATCCGCCGTTGCATCGAAGTGCTATCCCGCCGCTCGAAAAATAACCCGGTGCTGATCGGCGAACCGGGCGTAGGCAAAACCGCGATTGTCGAAGGATTGGCCCAACGGATCGTGCGCGGGGACGTACCGGGAAGCCTCAAGGATAAAAAGCTGATCAATCTCGATCTGGGCGCATTGGTGGCCGGGGCTAAATTTCGCGGCGAATTCGAGGAACGGCTGCGGGCCGTGCTGCGTGAGGTCGAGCAAGCCGAGGGGAAGATCGTTCTCTTTCTGGATGAGTTGCACACGATCATCGGCGCGGGCGGAAGCGGTGACGGCGGGATGGACGCCAGCCAGTTGATCAAACCAGCCCTTTCGCGGGGTGAACTGCATATGATCGGCGCGACTACGCTGGACGAGTATCGCGAAATCGAGAAAGACGCCGCTCTCGAACGCCGCTTCCAGCCGATCCAGGTTAAAGAGCCAAGTGTCGAAGATACGATCTCGATTTTGCGCGGTCTGCGCGAACGCTACGAGGTGCATCACGGCGTAAAATTTACCGATTCGGCCCTGGTATCGGCGGCGGTCTTATCTCAACGCTACATCAGTGACCGCTTCTTGCCCGATAAGGCAATTGATCTGATTGACGAAGCGGCGGCCCGGCTTCGCACCGAAATTGACAGCCTACCCAGCGAACTGGATACTGTCCGCCGCGAACTCTCGCAGCTTGAAACCGAGCGCGAAGCCCTCCGCCGTGAAACGGCCACCCAGAGTGACACCGAAACTGCCGACCGCCTGAGCCGCCTGGAAAAAGGCATCGAGGATTTGCGCGAACGCAACCACCAGCTAAGTATGCAGTGGGATCAGGAAAAAGCCGCGATTGACCGAACGCGGCAAATCAAAGAAGAAATCGAAAAGACCCGGCCTCTGCTTGAAGAAGCCCAACGCAACCAGGACTGGACCAAAGCCAGCGAGTTGCAGTACGGCACCCTGGCCCGCTTGCAGGGCGAACTCAAGGAGCAAGAGTCGAAGCTTGGCGAGGTGCAACGCGGCAAAGGGCTTTTGAGCGAACGGGTAGACTCCGAGCTTATCGCCGAAATCGTGGCTCGCTGGACGGGTATTCCGGTTAACCGGATGCTGCAAAGCGAGATGGACAAACTTTTGACGATGGAAGACCGACTGCGCGAACGGGTGATCGGCCAGGACGAAGCCCTGACTGCTGTGGCCGATGCGGTTCGCCGGGCGCGGGCCGGATTGCAAGACCCTAACCGCCCGCTTGGTTCTTTCATGTTCCTGGGGCCGACCGGCGTCGGCAAAACCGAACTGGCTCGCGCCCTGGCCGAATTCCTCTTTGACGATCAGAACGCTATGATCCGGCTCGATATGTCGGAATACATGGACAAATCCAGTGCGGCCCGCCTGACCGGGGCCGCACCGGGCTATGTCGGCTACGAGGAAGGCGGGCAGCTTACCGAAGCGGTGCGCCGCCGTCCTTACGCGGTCGTGCTGTTCGACGAGGTAGAGAAGGGCCACCCGGACGTCTTCAACCTGCTGTTGCAGCTTCTGGAGGATGGCCGGTTGACCGATAGCCAGGGCCGCACGGTAGACTTCAAGAATACCGTCGTGATCCTGACCTCGAATATTGGTAGCCAGGATATTATGACGCTGACCCTCGGTGGGCGCGGCCAGAAGGAAGTCCGCGACGCCGTAATGCTGGCTCTGCGCGACCAGTTTCGGCCTGAATTTCTCAATCGTATTGACGAAATCATCGTTTTCAAGCCCCTCGGTCGAAGCGAGATAAACTACATTGTGGACATTCAACTCAAAAGCTTGCGGAAACGGCTGGCCGAGCGTCGCCTGAACCTGGAACTCACCCCTGCCGCCCGTGAACTGTTGATCGAGGTGGGTTACGAGCCGGCTTTTGGTGCGAGACCACTCCGCCGAGCCATTCAGCAACTCGTGCTAGACCCGCTGGCAATCGAAGTGATCAAGGGCCGCTACAAAGAAGGCGACACGATCCGGGCCGATGTCGCTACCAGTGCAAGCGGCGAGAAAACACTCAGCTTTGGGGATGTGCCGACGGAAGCGGCAGTGGCCGCCGCCGCCGCAACCACTTAAACTTTAGTCTTTCGCTCCTAATAACGGCCTGGGTCGGTTCGGTCGGGAAAAACCCCGTCGTGATTACGAACCGATGTCCTACAAGCGTTCAAAAAATGATAGAAAAGGAAAATCCTGGGTTTCCTTTTCTATTATTTGTAAAAGGAGGTTTGCATGTTTCGTCTTACGGTGGACGCCGAAATTGAGCTTGGCCTGCTGGAGGAGCGGCACGCCGAAAACCTGTACGACCTGACCGAACGCAATCGCGCGCATCTGCACGAATGGTTGCCCTGGCTGGACAGTACCCAGAGCGCACTTGATTCTAAAAGCTTTATTCGCTCGGCTTTAGAGCAGTTTTCTAAGAACGATGGCTTTCAGGCCGGAATTTTTGTCCAGGGCGAACTGGCCGGAATGATCGGCTATCACTTCTGGGACTGGACGAACCGCCGAACCGAGATCGGTTACTGGCTGGGAGCAACTTACCAGGGCCAGGGCGTGGTGACGCGGGCCACCCGGCGCATGGTAAATTACGCTTTGCAAGACCTGGAGCTAAACCGGGTCGAGATACGTTGCGCCACCGCCAACGCTAAAAGCCGGGCAATTCCTCATCGGCTCGGCTTCGTCCAGGAAGGTCTGTATCGTCAGGTAGTTTGGCACTACAACCAGTACCTCGACCTGGTCGTCTATAGCACCCTCGCCGCCGAGTGGCAGGGATAAAAACTAACCCTGGCAGCCTGACCAGAGATATTCTTACGAAGCTAGACAAGACGCCGAAGATACAAAGGAAGTTCAGTTGGACTTATTTTTCCTGAGAGTGTTATAATCACACTGAAAGATAGGTGGGTTTAGATTCTTTGACCTGTGGTTCGTTTCGGTTCCCAGAAGGAGTAAGAAATGACGTTAGCGGCGACCAAGCAGTTTGAGATGCTGGATAAAACCGGGCTGAAAGCCGAAGAGGTTGGGCGGGAGCTTTTGCGGATGAACCCGGCCCTGGTGCGCGATTGGCTGGTAGAGTTCTTGCGCGACGAGATTATCCGGCGACGGCATTTCTCGAAAGCGATTGTCGGGCTGTCGGGCGGAGTAGACTCGGCCCTGGTAACATACCTGTGTGCCGCCGCGCTGGGGCCGGAAAATGTGCTGTGCGTGCGGATGCCCTACAAAACCAGCAGCCGCGAAAGCCTCGATCACGCCCAACTGGTGATAGACGACCTGGGCGTGCAGCACCGCACGATTGAGATTAGCGGCGCGGTGGACGGCTATCTGGCCGAGTTCGAGCCGGACGCCGATGGACGACGGCGAGGCAACGTGATGGCCCGCACGCGCATGATCATCGTGTTCGACCAGTCGGCCAAGCTCGACGCGCTGCCAGTCGGTACGGGCAACAAGAGCGAACGACTCTTTGGCTACTTCACCTGGCACGCCGACGACTCGCCGCCGATCAATCCTTTGGGAGACCTTTACAAAAGTCAGGTCTGGGAATTGGCCCGCTTTATGGGCGTGCCGGAGGTAATCGTCAACAAACCTGCCTCGGCAGACTTGATCCAGGGCCAAACTGACGAGATTGATTTTGGTATTTCTTACAGCCGGGCCGATCTAATCCTGGCCTTGCTTTTGCGCGGTTATAACCGCCAGCGACTGGTCGAGATGGGCATCCCCGCCGCCGAGGTTGAACTGGTCAAGGGCAAACTGGACGGCACTCACTGGAAGCGGCATCTACCGACCACGGCCATGCTCAGCAACACTTCGATCAACGATTACTACCTCCGCCCGGTAGATTATTAGTAGCCCGATGCTAAGGAGTAGCATGACACAGGAGAAAATACCTGCATCCACACAGGTAACGGTTCGACGAGCGATGCCAGGGGACGCTGAGACGCTGCTCGACCTGATTACGGCCCTGGCCGATTTCGAGAAGCTACCACCGCCCGACGAAGCCGCCCGCGCCCGCCTGGTCGAGCATGGCTTTGGCGAACGGCCCCGCTTCGAGGTTTTTCTGGCCGAAGTGGGCGGACAGGCGGTTGGCTACACGATCTCTTTTGAGACTTACTCGACTTTCCTGGCTCAACCGACCTTTTTTCTGGAAGACCTGTTTGTGCTACCGGCTTACCGGGGACACGGTGCGGGTCTGGCTCTCTTTCGTAATTGTGTGGCCGAAGCGCACCGGCGAGAGTGTGGCCGCATGGAGTGGATGGTGCTGGACTGGAACGAGAACGCGATCCGTTTCTACGAACGGCTGGGGGCAGCCCGCCTGAACGATTGGCTGCCCTACCGCCTTACGGGGGCGGATTTAGCACGGTTGAGCCAGTAAACCAGCGTCATTCTATTTCAATGCACGCAACCTGATCTTAACGCAGAGCTTGAAAATCGCGGTCGGTGATCTGGTTGAAAAAATAGACCGGCTTGCACTTCGAGATAGTCGGCTCGTATTCGCCGCGCCACTCCATTACACTGCATCCCCATTCGCAAACCCAATCCAGCACCACCGGCACGCTTACGCCCGTGCGGTTGTTATAGAGAATACCCGACTCGCTTTCCAGCCCGGTTGAAGGACACAGGTTCTTCTCGAAATCAACGCCGTAGTATTCAATTTCTGCCGGGTTCAGGCCAAGCCGAATTACTTCTTCCTGAAGCTGGCGGGCTTGCTCACCCCGGTAAACCAGTTGCAGGTCGCGCACGTCTTCGCGGGTCTGGCCGCGCATATCCGGGTCGCCTGTCATCACAGTTTCTTCAAAACGGCTAAGGCCCGCCGGTAACATCGGCAAAAATCTTTTGATTGCCATCCCACACCTTCCTGCTGGAATAAAAAAACTCAAGCTCCACCAACGGCAGGGCTTGAGTTAAGGTTATTACATTCAGCTCGAAGGAGCAGTAGCCAGGGCTACAGAGCCTAACCGCCGTAGTGCCAGCCCAGAGCTTGCAAGGCCAGGGGCGTACCTTCTTTGTTGAGGCCCGCCCCGACTACGCGGCCCAGGTACAACTGATGGTCGCCCGTTTCGATGGTCTGGACAACCTCGCACTCGAACCAGCTAAGGGCCGCCGTCAGGAGCGGTGCGCCGGTCAGACCAACGGTGAAATCATCCTCGCCTAGCTTGGTATGCACCCGGCGTTGTGGCTTAACCATCCGCTCGATGATCGCCCGGCCTTCCACGCTATCTTCGATCACGTTAACCGAAAAGACCTGCCCTGCGTCAATCAACTTGCGGGTGTGGGCGTCGTTCTCGACCGAAATAACTACCAGGGGCGGATCGAATGAGGTCTGCGTGACCCAGTTAGCCGTCATTCCGTTAAGTTCTTCGCCCGCTTTGCTGCCAATTACATACAGGCCGTAATGAATCTGGTTCAAGCTGGTAGATTTCGCGTTCTCATCCATCGGAGGTCTCCCGTTCTAGTTCTCGTTCTTGATTTTACCGCAAAAGATTAGATGATGGGAAAGGTGGCGGAGGCGCATGGGAGTCGAACCCACCTGCGCCGCTCCTAACGGCGCACGGACAGTTTTGAAGACTGCGGCAGCCACCGGACCACAACCGCCTCCGCGTTAATGCCAGGCGCAGTCCAGGTTTTTTGCTTGTATTGCCGCAAAATAACACCCTTTTCGTTGCTCAGGCCAGGGGGATTATACGCTTCCAAAGGATGATCCGCAAGGAAAGAGGCCTTTTCTTTTCTTCAGAACCTGGATATTTAGCCCTATAAGTGTAATTCGGGGATCAAGCCTGGTTGCGCTGTCTTCGTTCGGCATCGAGGTAAGATTGAAGAATAATCGCGGCGGCACGGGCGTCAATGTTAGCTTTGCGCTTTTGAGGACGCATTCCAGCCTCTTGCATAATGCGGTCGGCTTCTACGCTGGAAAGGCGTTCATCCATAAAGTCAATCGGCACGGTGGTACGTTTGGCGAGGGTGCGGGCAAAGTCGCGGGCGCGACCGGCCTCAATACCTTCATCTCCGTTAAGGTGCAGGGGCAAGCCGATGATCAAGCGACCGGCCTCTTCCTTTTCCAGGTAACGCAACACTTCACGAACAACCTGTTCTCGACTCGAAACATAGATAGTCCCGACGGGGGTAGCAATCAACCCGGTTTCATCACTCACCGCCACACCGATCCGTTTGCGGCCTGGATCGAGGCATAAATAACGCACAAAGAATTCCTTCGAGGCTTAAAATAAATAACAAATTGAAAATGCACATTTTCAATTTGTTATTTATCAAGTCTTATCTAGCTAATTGTACACCTAACCGATTCCTGAATTATTCAGCCAGGCTTGCTCAGGATTTGGGCGTAAGCGGCAGGGGTGTCCTGGGCAAACTGTTACCGCCGGAGGGCAGAGCCGAATTTGTGCCGCTCGGCCCGGTGGGGCCAGGCGTACCGGCTGTAACCGTGGTACTGCTCGTAAACTCGTAGTCCGGCACAGCCTTAATGTCGAGACGGTTTGCCAGGGGCATAGTATCCGAACTGATACCATCCAGACTCATCAGGGTTGAGTCAACCTGCGGAAAGTCTCTAGCAAGCAGGGCGGGCAACTCGGCTTTGGTCTTGCTAGCAATCGCTGTCTTGAAAGCTTCTACATCCAGAGTCGGTATGGCCCGGCCTTTGACCCGTACTTCCAGAAAGCGGTTGCCTTTTGCGTCCAGGCTCAACTTAGGGTCGCTCTGGAACTCAATCGGAGTTTTATCGTCCAGCCGATAGCCCGGCTCTTTGACCAACTGAGATTTGACCGAGTTAGTCGCGTCGGCTTTGTTGTAGATTGCGCCGTCGAGAGCCGTCGTACAGGTGCCGGTAAACTTGCCGTCGTCCCCGACACTATCGCCAGCTTTCTTGTTGAACTGGCAATTTGGTTCGCTCGATTTCAACACCAGGAAAGCCTGAGTAGAAGGGTCGAAACGGGCAGCACTGCTGGCTTCGCCCGAAGCCTGGTCTGCCAGCGATTTTTTGAGCGAATCGAGGTCGCCCTGCTGAATAAACTTTTCTTGCTTGTCCGTACCACCCTCGATTTTGCCGACCTGGAAGCGAATATTATTGTCCAACGCAATCGTCGCACCATCGGTATTGCCCACCGTCCCGGCTTTATCGGCCACAATCGTCGCGTTACCTCTACCGGCGACAAGAGAACTTTGATTCGTTCCACTGACCGTAATACCATCGCGCAAGCGGTAAGCTACTCCATTGCGGGAGAAGATTTGCGTACCGGCGGAAAAGCCCCGTGCCGAGAACCCGGCGTTGATGATCGTAACCGGGCCACTGGCGAACTTATCCGGCACCGGACGCAAACCCGTTGCCACTCCTTCGCCGCTTTTTTTGATTTCGCCGGTATTGACGTTCTTTACGGGCAGACCAGGAGCTTCGGTCGGTACAAGGGTAGAGACCGCACCGGGTGTTCCGGCCCCGCTTGTAGCGGCGGCGGCGGTAGTTGCGGAAGGTAAGGCCGTCGCCCCGGAAGGGGTGGAAGCCAGGAGCGGAATTCGCAACGTATCGGTGACATCCTTAGTTTTAAGCGGCACAGTTAGAGCGATAGGCGGCGGTAAAGTATTATCGTTGTTGCCATTCCCACCCGTATTGCGGAACAAGAAAAGCATCAAGAGAGCAAAAGCTGCGATCAAAAGCAGGACACCCAGCAGAGTATACAGGGTAGTACGGCGGCGTTGAGCTTCGCGTTCGCGCTGCTTTTCGGGCGAAAGAGTCGGCGGAGCCATTGTAATACCGCCCGCTCTGGGTTGCACCGGAACCAGCAAACCCCGAACACGGTCACGTATACTAGGACTACTGGCAACCGTTCCGGCAGCGATAGCAGCCGCTGCGCGGTTATCTCTCTCGCGGGCCGGGGGAACCGGTCGAGGGGCGCGGGTTCCGCCGCCACCAAGAATTCGGCGGCGGGCCGGGCGTGAGCCTGCGCCATCATCGCTATTGCGGACGCCCCCGCGAGTGCGGAACCGGCTTGCGGCGGTGTCGTCACCCGGAATAACCGGCACATCGTCATCCATTGGTTCGGCAATCTGCTCGTCTAACGAAGGGGTAAAGCTATCGCCCAACCTGCCGTTATTAAAGAGGCCACTACTCATCGCTTCTTCGTAGGAAAGCCGGGGACTACCATCGGCCCGGTCGTTATCCATCTCAGGAGGGGCAGCGTTAGAACGGGCCGCCGGTGGGCGGGTGGCCGGGCCGCCATCGGCGCTGGGAGCATCGAAAAAGGTCGGGATATTTTCACGGGTCAGACGCTGGTCTTCATTTGGATTAAAATTGCCATTTCCGTTGCCGTTAGCTGGCCGTGACGGAGGAGGCTGTAGCGGTGCAGCAGGTAAGTTGCCAGTAAAATCACCCATCTGGTCGAAGAAATCGCGGGCGGTGCGGCGCGGCGGGGGCAGGGAAGCATCGGCAGAGGCCGGACGAGGGTCGGCTGCTCCCTGGTTGCCGCCGGGATTTGCCACCACAAAGCCTTCCGGCAAGTCGAAGGGGCGGGCCTGTGCGCCCGGTTGGGCAGTCGGCACATTAGCAAAAGTGCCGGTATCTTCCTCGTCCAGCACCCCACCTTCTTTATCTACCTGAAAACCTAGCAACTTAGCCAGCCCGCGAATAGTTTTATTACCCCCGGCAAAGCTTAAATTGACCCCCGCATTTCGCACGGCGGTTCGCAGAGCATAGAAATTGTTTAACTCTTGCAGGGCGCGGGTCTCCTGGGGCAGCACTAAAATTACATCTTTGGAGCTTTGCGACGTTATTTTACTGATAATAGAATCTAGGTTTTCGTTCGGGTCTACTGGCAAACGCACAGCCATAGCCGCTCTCCTTCTGCCCACTGGGGTTGTTTAAACTTAGCTGAAACGGGATAATCCGACAAGCTTCAACAAATTTTACTAATATATTAAAAGATAGATGCCCCGCCAGGCCGATAAAAACTCGAAGGGCCATCTTTTAATAATAAAAGAGGCTGCCCCGGCCCCGCAAGGGTAATTTCGTCCTATTTTGACCCCTCTAAAGTACCACGCACGAGATCGGATACCTGGGCCAGAGCCTCGTTCAAACGGGTCGGGTCCTTACCACCACCCTCGGCTTTGTCGGCCCGACCGCCGCCGCGCCCGTCCAGGTGGGCTACGACCTGACCAACCAGTTCACCGGCTTTGACGCCCCGGCTTACTACATCCGGCGTCACCATCACCAGCACACGAGGTTGCCCTTCGATGACCGAGCCGATAGCAATCACACCTGAACGCAAACTGTCGCGCAACTTATCGCCCACGCTTCGCAAAATATCTATAGTCTGAGCTTCGATCTGGGCCGCTAACACCTTGACGCCCGCCACTTCGACAGCCTGGCTCAACAGTTCGCCCGACCCGGCCTGAGCCTGTTTCTGGCGCAAGCCCGCCAGTTCACGTTCTAGTTCACGCACTCGCCGCTTGACTTCGGCGGCTTCATCGGCCACCGCTTCGGGCCGCGTCCCCAGGGCCGTCGCCGCCTGATTGACCACCTTGAGTCGCTCCTGAACATACTGCTCGGCCATCCGGCCTGTCACGGCTTCGACCCGGCGTACTCCACTGCTGACGCTACCTTCGGCGGTGATGATCATCAGGCCGATCTGCCCGGAGCGGCTTAGATGAGTACCGCCACACAACTCGGTCGAATAATCCCCCACCGAAATGACGCGCACCCGGTCGCCGTATTTCTCGCCAAACATCATGACGGCTCCGCTTTGTTTAGCCTCGTCCAGGCTCATCTCGCGCACGACGACCGGCAAATCAGCTCGCACTTTGGCATTTACGATGTTCTGCACCTGGGTCAGTTGCTCGTCACGGATCGGGTTCAGGTAACTAAAATCGAAGCGCAGTCGGTCGGGTGCAACCAGCGACCCGGCCTGACCTACTTCATCTCCCAACACGTCTTTAAGAGCCTGATGCAAAATATGCGTGCCGGTGTGGTTGCGAGCGGTATCAAGCCGCCGGTCTTCTTCTACTACCGCCGTCGCCAGGTCGCCCAGAGCAATATGGCCTTCGGTCAGGCGACCCTGATGCACCACCAGATTACCCAGCGGCTTGTAGACCCCTTCGACCTGAAAAGTGCCGGTTTCGGTTTTGATATAGCCGCTATCGCTGACTTGCCCACCGCTTTCGACATAAAAAGGCGTTTCGGCCAGCACCAACTCGGCGTCCTGCCCCGCTTCGGCTCCTTCAACCCGCTTGCCGCCCCGGAATACGCCCAGCACGGGAGCCTCGAAGACTACGCCCTCATAACCTCGGAACGGGGTATTGGTCACGCCGAGAGCTTTGTAATCGTCCAGGTTTGCCGCTACACTCTTGAAGCGGTCGGTGCGGCGGCTGACTTCCTGATGGCGTTTCATCGCCACGCCGTAACCGGCCAGGTCTACTTTGAAATGTCGCTCGGCAGCCAGTTCAACGATCAAGTCAATCGGGAACCCGTGCGAAGTTACCAGGTCGAAAGCTTCTTCACCGTCAATCAAACCCTCCGACTCGCCTGCTTCCTGGATAGCATCTTCGATTGGTTCCACGTTAGACTGCACATCGGCAGGTGGCACTGGAGCTAAGGGATTCACGCTCATCAAAACTTCCAGCCGGTTCAGGCCAGTTTGCAGAGTACGCCCAAAAGATTCCTCTTCCATTTCGATCACGCGGAAGATCAAGTTCTGACGCTGGATAATCTCCGGGTAGAACGTCCCCATCTGATCCATCACTACCTGGGCGGTATGGCGCAAGAAAGGCTTTTCCAGACCCAGCATCCGTCCGTGCCGGATCGCCCGGCGCAGGATGCGGCGCAGTACATAGGCGCGTCCTTCTGTCCCCGGCAGCACTCCATCCCCGATCAGAAAAGTCATCGCCCGGCTGTGGTCGGCAATCACCCGCATCGAAAAGTCGTTCTTGGCGTGCTGACCGTAAGGTTTCCCGGCAACCTCGGCGGTTTTCTGGATAATCGGCCAGAACAAATCTGTCTCGTGAATAGTCTTTTTGCCCTGCAAGACCATTGAGAGGCGTTCGAGGCCCATTCCGGTATCTATGTTCTTCGAGGCCAGAGGGGTATCTTTGCCGCCTGCTTCGCGGTTGTACTGCATAAAAACCAGGTTCCAGACTTCGATGTAGCGCGGCGAAACCCCGATTTTCGCATCCGGGTCAGAGTCGAAATCCGGCCCCAGGTCGTAATAAATTTCGCTATCCGGGCCACACGGCCCCGTTTCGCCAGCGATCCACCAGTTATCTTCGAGCCGGACGAGCCGATTTTCGGGCAGTCCTATCTGTTGCGTCCAGATTTGGAGAGCTTCATCATCAGTAGGGTAGATGCTTGGAAAGAGGCGGGCCGGGTCAAGGCCAAAGCGTTGCGTCAGGAGTTCCCAGGCGAAATTGATCGCCCCTTCCTTAAAGTAGTTGCCAACCGAAAAGTTACCCAGCATTTCAAAGAAAGTGCAATGGCTCAGGTCGCCTACTTCGTCAATATCAGGGGTACGAAAGCATTTCTGAACGGTAGTCAGGCGAGGATGCGGCGGCGTTTGCAGACCCAGGAAAAAAGGAGTCATCTGCTGCATGCCAGCCGTAGTTAGCAGCACCGTTTTATCGTTTGCCGGTGGTACCAGCGACGATGAAGGAAGCTGTACGTGATTTTTCTCGACGAAAAAATCTACAAAGGTTTGTCGAACATCCTGACTACGCATAAAAATAGGGTCTCCTCAAGGGCTGGCTTACCTGGCGTGCCAGCTAAATTGT